>JAUNRX010000005.1:51943-73716 GCA_030539495.1 bacterium
GCACCAAAAGAATGGACAAGAAATGAAAAGGGAAATCTTGTATACGGTGATTTCTTAAGAATTAAGTCAACAAGCAAATTAGCATCCGCAGGTGTTAATGGAGCATTCGTGGGAGCTTTATCGCCACAATGGGCAACAATCAATGGTGATACAGCAACTCATTACTTTACAGTGAAATATGATGCAAACGGCGGACAATGTTCTGTTGAAAGCGATACTGTAAAAGTATTTGATGAAATTAAATCTTTACCAACACCAACAAGAGCTGGCTACACATTTAAAGGCTGGTTTACAGCTAAAACTGGTGGTGTACAAGTAACAAAAGAATCATTAACTAAAGAAACTAAGAGTCAAACAGTATACGCACAATGGACTGCAAATGAATATAAAGTAACATTTAATGCAAACGGTGGTAAATGTAATACAGCAGCCGCTGCTTACAAAACAGATGTTGCACTTAAATCATTACCAACAGCAACAAAGACTGGCTATACATTCAAAGGCTGGTACACAGCTAAAACTGGTGGCGTTAAAGTAACAGCAAGTTCAATTGCAAAAACAACAAAGAACCACACAGTATATGCACAATGGACTGCAGTGAAATCCGTTGTTAAATTAGATGCTAATGGTGGCTACATTGGAAATACTAAGACTAAGACAGTAAAAACAAATGTTGTTTACAATGGCAAGTACACATTAAAGACTCCTAAGAGGGCTGGATTTACATTTAAAGGCTGGTACACTAAGAAATCTTGTGGAACTAAGATCACTAGCAAATCTGTTGTAAAAGCAACCAAGAATACAACAATCTATGCTCAATGGACAAAAGTTAATGTAGGTGCTGCAAAAGTAACAGCAGCCAACAATGTGAAAACGAAAAAAGCAGTTGTAACTGCTAAAAAGGTTAGTGGTGCAGCTGGTTACCAAGTTCGTTACAGTACTAAGAAATCCTTAAGTGGTGCTAAGACTGTAACTAACAAATCTCAAAAGAATATTACAATCAAGAACTTAAAGAAGAATTCTAAATACTATGTACAAGTAAGAGCTTACAAAGTAGACTCTACTGGTAAAAAGGTATATGGTAAATGGAGTGCTTCTAAAACAGTTGTAATTAAAAAATAGAAATTCCTAAGAAAGGCTGGGAGTGCATGATAGAAAATGTGCTTTTGGCCTTTTATATTTCATAAAATATAAAGTTGTAGTTCTTGACTGAGAATGTTATAATATATGAAATGATTTTACATATTAACTTAATAAAGTGAATGAAATACAAGTAAGAAAGGAAGAAAAGATATGGAAAACAATAATTTGGATTGGGATAATCTTGGATTTGGTTACCATAAGACTCCAGCAAGATTTGTAGCAAACTATAACAATGGTGAATGGGAAAATGGTGGATTAACAGAGGATGATACCATTGTTCTTAGTGAATGTGCAGGAGTATTACAATATGCACAAACAATTTTTGAAGGATTAAAAGCATATCGAACAGAAGATGGCCGTATCGTTACTTTCCGCCCGGACTTAAATGGAGAGCGTATGGAAAACTCAGCAAAACGACTTGAGATGCCGGTATTTCCAAAGGAAAAATTCGTAGAAGCAGTAGTTGAGACAATTAAGGCTAATGCAGATTTTGTCCCACCATATGGATCAGGAGCAACGTTATATGTTCGTCCATATATGTTTGGTTCAAATCCTGTAATTGGTGTGAAACCAGCAGATGAATATCAATTTAGAGTATTTACAACACCAGTAGGTCCTTACTTTAAAGGCGGTGTGAAGCCTCTTACAATCTGTGTCAGTGATTTTGATCGAGCAGCACCACACGGTACAGGACATATTAAAGCAGGTCTTAACTATGCCATGAGTTTACATGCAATCGTTACTGCACATAAAAATGGATTCGATGAAAACATGTATCTTGATGCAGCAACAAGAACAAAAGTGGAAGAGACAGGCGGAGCGAACTTCTTATTTGTAACAAAAGACAATAAAGTTGTAGTTCCAAAATCAGATAGCATCTTGCCTTCTATCACTCGTCGTTCTTTAGTAACCGTTGCAAAAGATTACTTAGGACTTGAAGTAGAAGAACGTGAAGTATTATTTACTGAAGTAAAAGATTTTGCAGAATGTGGTCTTTGTGGTACTGCAGCAGTAATCTCACCAGTAGGAAAAATAGTGGATCATGGCAATGAAATCTGTTTACCAAGCGGTATGACAGAGATGGGACCTATTACAAAGAAATTATATGAAACATTAACAGGAATTCAAATGGGACGTATTGAAGCACCTGAAGGATGGATTAAGGTAATTGAATAATAGTTTAATTACATAGTGATTAAAAAAGTCTTAAGCGGAAGCGCTTAGGACTTTTTTATGGGAAATATTAACTTGCGAATTGGTATAGTTTCATGTAGACTAGGTGCGATATTACAAAGAAAATCCATAGATATGGAAGTGGGAGGAAAGATGAATTTTCTAAAGAACAAAGGAAGAGGACTTTTATTATGTCTTTGTATTGCAGTGCCTTCATGGATTCTAGGACAACAGTATCCTGTAATTGGTGGACCGGTATTTGCAATCATTATGGGTATGGTAATTGGCTTTTGCTATGGAACAAAAGAAAGCCTTTCAGCAGGTATTACATTTGCAAGTAAAAAAGTATTACAGTATGCGGTTATTTTACTAGGATTTGGTTTAAACTTATCTAGTATTTTAAAGACAGGAGCAACATCGCTTCCGATTATCGTGTGTACGATTGCAACTTCATTAATCATTTCTTATGTATTATGCAAAGTGATGCATATACCAGGAAAGATTGCTACATTAGTAGGGGTTGGTTCCTCTATTTGTGGTGGTAGTGCAATTGCCGCAACAGCGCCGGTTATTGATGCAGATGACTCTGAGATTGCCCAGTCAATTTCTATTATATTCTTATTCAATATTATTGCAGCCCTGATCTTCCCTACATTAGGAGAAGTATTAGGATTTAGTAACCAAGGATTTGGTATTTTTGCAGGAACTGCAATTAATGATACATCTTCGGTAACTGCAGCAGCATCTGCTTGGGACAGTATGCATAATACAGGTACTCAAGTACTTGATACGGCTACTATTGTAAAACTTACAAGAACATTAGCTATTATTCCTATTACACTTGTGTTAGCACTTCATAGAGCAAAGCATGAAAATATAGAAGGAAATAAAGTAAGTATTAAAAAGGTATTCCCTATGTTTATCCTTTATTTTGTACTTGCATCTGTGATTACGACAGTATTCCAATTTATGATTGACCAGTCTGTAATTACAGGCGTGGCTGCAACTACGATCGTAGAAGTATTTGCCTTCTTGAAAAAAGTAAGTAAGTTCTTTATCGTTGTGGCAATGGCTGCAATTGGATTGAATACTGATTTAGTCAAATTAGTGAAGACCGGCGGTAAGCCAATCCTTATGGGATTTGCTTGTTGGGTTGGAATTGCACTTGTTAGTTTTGGGCTTCAGCATGCATTAGGGATACACTAATTTTCTTGTATTATTTGGTATTTTTAGATATAATGAAAATGGAAGAAAATAAAGAATAGGCAGGTGGATTAAGATGGATAACGATTTCATTACAATGACTATTGGCAAACAGAAAAACATCGCATTAATTGCTCATGATGGTAAGAAAGAGCAAATGATGGAATGGTGTGAAAAGAATAAACACATCTTACAGAAGCATTTTTTATGTGGTACAGGAACAACGGCTAGAATGATTACAGACAGAACCGGTTTACCTGTCAAAGGGTATAATAGTGGTCCTCTTGGTGGAGATCAGCAAGTGGGAGCAAAAATCGTGGAAGGTAAAATTGACTTTGTTATTTTCTTTTCCGATCCTTTATCTGCACAGCCACACGATCCAGATGTAAAAGCATTACTTCGTATTGCACAGGTTTACGATATTCCAATCGCAAACAACTTATCAAGTGCAGACTTTATGATCAATTCTTCTCTTATGAATGAGTCATATGACCATAA
Source organism: bacterium (assembly GCA_030539495.1). Taxonomy (GTDB): domain Bacteria; phylum Bacillota; class Clostridia; order Lachnospirales; family Lachnospiraceae; genus KM106-2. Next base: position 55,961 of record JAUNRX010000005.1, read on the forward strand.
GATTATTAATTTTCATAAAAATATAAATGATAGAGCAAATACATTATAATACTAAGCGAAAAGTTATGAGTGAATGCATAGCTTTTCGCTTTTTTAATTGCATTTTATAGTATTTGGTAATATATTGTAGAGTATAATAATACATAAGTAAAAAAGGTAAGGGAGAGTAGGATGAGGTACATAAGACAGCAGTGTTTTTTTATAGTATTGTGTGTTGTTGGACTATCTGTTTTCTCAGGATGTAGTAAAAGAAGTTCGAAGAAAGAGGACAATCCGTATACGGATTTAAGTTCCAGTCAGATTGTATATGCCATGGGCGCAGGATGGAATGCAGCTTCTAGCCTGGAAGTGACAGAAGAATTAATTGAGGAAGTGAGTAAATCCGGATTTAAGTCAATTCGAATTCCACTCTATTATGAAGAGTATACAGTAGATGGAAAGTGGCTAAATAGTACCCAGCAAGTAATTGACTATTGTATAAAAAATGACCTTTATGTAGTGCTTACGTTGGCTTGTAAGAATAGTAGTACAGATAGTCATATATGGAGTGACAGAACGGCTAAGGAGAAGGAAGAGGCAAAAGATACTTATGCCGCTATATGGGAACAGATTGCAAATCGATATAAGGAATATAATGAGCATGTCTTATTTGAGGGACTTACGATGGAATTTGCACAGGAACCTGAACTTGAGTACTACCAGGATATCAATACATATAATCAAATTTTCGTAGATACAGTAAGAAGGGCAGAGGGAAACAATGGGAAACGATGGCTTATAGTATCTGGATGGAATTCAAAAATACGGTATACAGATGAGAATAAAGGATTTCAAATACCTACAGAGCATTATTTATCAAAGCAAGTTCCCAAAGGGGAAAATCGTATTATGATCGGTGTCCATTATTTTGAACCATGGGAATTTTGTAAGTCGGAGAATACTGTGATTACTCAGTGGGGAGAGGATGCACGAAATCTGGAACGATGCAGTATGGATAGTGGAGAAGTCGATTTAGGAAAGAATTTTAATATGCTGCGAGATAACTTTATAGCAAAAGGATATCCTTGTGTAATTACTGAATATGGAGCAAATAATAAATCAAAATATGATCCTAAGAATACCATGTATCGTGCAGACTTTTGCAAGAAAGTTTGTCGTAAATCCATGCAAATGGAATGTGTACCGATGTATTTTGATGATAGTATTCAAGGGGATTTTGGCATGGCCTTATTTAACTGGGAGACAAGAGAACTGATACAGCCGGAGATACTGGATGCAATAATGGGTATTTACCATCCAAAGCGAGAAGGAATGGCGTATAATATCCAGCTAAGCGATTCAGACTTAGAGCTAGAGACGGGAAGTGTGACAAAATCTAGCAAGCAGCTGACTGCTCTTGTAGAGCCAGGTGCATATAATGGTAAATTAACATGGAGTTCTTCGGATGAGAGTGTGGCTACGGTAAGTTCAGAGGGAAGGGTAACTGCACAAGGATTAGGAAGTGCAGTTATTTGTGTAGAGGCAGAGAGTGGAGTAAGCGCAAGATGTGAGGTTGTTGTAGTGAATAGCCATAATGTAAAACTGCGGCTATATTGTTTAGAGAGTAAAACTTGGACAACTGTTGCTAGTAACGATTATGCAGAGGTTTCTCCAGAGGGAGGGACTTATCGATTAACACTGAAAGCGCCTAAGGATACATTTCTCAATATGGGCACTATTTTTATTAAGGATCAGGATGTGGAAGGGAAAGTGGCGGAACAGTCCCGTTTTGAAAGAGCTATGATTAAGATTAATAGTGTTAGTTTTAATGGAAAGAAGTTTACTATTTTAAAGAATAAAAAATATGGCGCGATTAATATGACTCATACATTTGACTGTTGTCTTGTGAATCAATGGAGCATGTATGAGAAGATTATAAAGGAAGTAAATCCATCTAGCGAAAAGGGACCAATGCAGTTTACAACCGGAGATTATAAGGAAAAAGACAATTTTTTAAGTGTTGAATTTACGGTTAGCGATATTATTGATGAATAGCCATATTGTATTTGCAGAAGTTGTAGAAAGTGCTATAATAAGGGCTGAAAAGAGGAAGATAAAAAGATGGCGAAAGATAAAAGAAAGAAGATGCAATTTATTGTAGTAGCAGAAATAATTGCAATTTTAGTTATCATCAATATGTTACTTGTGTTTAATCTTGATGAGACGTTAGCTACAGGAGATACAAAGTCACCAGAGACCGAAGAAATACAGACAGAAAAACAAAAGCAGGCATTGATGGGAAATCTTGTTGATGAGGAAAGTAATCGTAAGGCGGCAGAGGCAAAGGAGGTATATCAATCAGAGAAAGAATCCATTCTTATTTTGGTAAACAAGGATCATCCGGTTCCTGATGATTATAAAGTAAAGACGAGTACATATACAAAGCAAGGGAAAAAAGTTGCATCCAGTATTCTAAAGCCATTGGAAACAATGCTTAAGGCTGGAGAAGAAGAAGGACTTTCTTTTGTTGTGTGTTCTGCATATAGAAGTAATAAGTATCAAAAAGACTTATTTGAACGTGATTTGAAAAAGAATCAAAATCAGGGCTTGGACTATGAGGAGGCTTATAAAAAGACGGCTACGTCGGTACAGCCTTCCGGGTATAGTGAGCATGCAACTGGACTTGCGGTAGACATTATATCCAGCCATAATAGCGAATTGAATAAGACACAAGAAGAGACCAAAGAGTTTAAATGGCTGAAGAAGAATTGTTATAAGTATGGATTTATCTTGCGATATCCAGAAAATAAGAGTGATATTACAGGTATTATTTATGAGCCTTGGCATTTCCGCTATGTAGGAAAAAAGGTTGCAAAGTTTATTCAAGAGAATAAGCTTACTTATGAAGAGTATATTGACTTAGTAAATAGTGTACAATAAGAGATAACAAAAAGGAGCATCACTTAGGTGAGGCTCCTTTTTGTTATACATATTTATATTTAATTGGGTGATTAAATATCTAAGTGAAAGAATAAATGTACTAGCCTTGAAGGGCATCAAATCCTTCTTCGCCAGTTCTTACTTTTACTACATTTTCAACATTGTAAACGAAGATCTTGCCATCGCCAATGTTTCCGGTATATAGTGCTTTTTTTGCTGTTTCGATTACTTCTCGTACAGGAACCTTGCTTACAATTACATCGACTTGAACTTTTGGTAAAACGACTACGTCAACTTGGACACCACGGTAATATTTTGCAGCACCTTTTTGAACACCACATCCAAGGACTTGGGTTACAGTAATACCCATAACACCAATATCATTTAAGGCCTCTTTTAAATCATCAAATTTATTTTGTTTACAGATAATCGTTACTTTAGATAGTTTGACATCGCTTGCAACACCGTCGTTACTGCTTACGACCTGAACAGGAACGGAAGCATCTACACTTGCTTTGGATGAGGCTGGTGCTGGAACCTTGGCATCTGGATTATATGTAACTGGGACTTGTAAGAAGTCCGCATAAGAGGATGCTAGATTATGTTCTGTACTGTCAAGTCCAAGGATTTCTTCCTCCTTGCTGACACGAAGGCCGATGGTTGCATCGATTACCTTGAATACAATAGTCATTGTAACTGCTACCCATGCAATGACAGCAACTGCACCAAGGCCCTGGATTCCGAGCAGTTTAAAACCGCCTCCTGTAAATAGGCCTTTTAGCTCAGTACCTGCTCCATCAGAGAATAGTCCCACTGCAATGGTTCCAAATAAACCGTTTAGGCCATGGACGCCTACTGCACCAACAGGATCATCTATTTTTAGTTTCTTATCTATGAATTCAATACCAAAGACTACGATAAAGCCAGAAAGTAAACCAATAATTGCTGCACTGATTGGACTTACGGTATCACATCCTGCAGTAATTGCAACAAGTCCTGCAAGTGAACCATTGAGTGTCATGGATACATCTGGTTTTTTATAACGGAACCAAGTAAGAAGCATAACCGTACAAGTAGCAACAGCAGCAGATAAGTTGGTTGTTACAAAGATTTTGGAAGCGCTAAGGATTGCTTGATCATCTCCCATGGATACAGTGGAAGCACCATTAAAGCCAAACCAGCAGAACCAAAGAATAAATACGCCAAGTGCACCTAAGGTCAAGCTGTGTCCTTGGATGGCATTTACTTTACCGTTCTTGCCATACTTTCCAATACGAGGCCCTAGAATCAGGGCACCTACGAAAGCAGCAACGCCGCCGACCATATGGACTGCTGTGGAACCGGCAAAATCATGAAATCCCATTATGTTTAACCAGCCATCAGAAGACCAGATCCAGTGACCGGAGATTGGATAGACAAATAAACTGATACAGAAGCTGTAAATACAGTAGGAAATAAATTTTGTACGTTCTGCCATTGCGCCTGAAACGATGGTTGCAGCAGTTGCACAGAATACGGTTTGGAAAATTAGATATGCGTAAAAAGGAACGCCTTCAGGAAGCATGGCCATGCCATAATTGGCTTCGGTTGCAAGTCCGTTTACAGAACCAATTAGTTTGCCTCCACCGCCGAACATTAATCCAAATCCAATAATCCAGAAGACCGGAGTACCAATACTAAAATCCATTAAGTTTTTCATAATGATGTTACCAGCGTTTTTTGCTCTGGTAAATCCAGTTTCGACCATTGCAAAACCGGCTTGCATAAAGAATACTAAAGCGGCACCAAGAAGTACCCAGATTGTGTTTGCTGCAGAAAAGTTCATTGCACAGCACCTCCATTTTGTTTTTTTGTAATAAAATAAGGGAGTCTTAGCAGAGTCAGAATCTTGACTTTGTATAAGACACCCTTGTCTGTCGCTTTGTAAATTTTAGCTTAGGTAAGCAGATTGATACAAAGACGAAAAAAGGCACTTCATGGATGAGTTCCATAAAGCGCCTTTGCTTATGTAAGATGTTTTTAATTATACAAATCTAAAGTTATTTGTCAACTATTTTTTGGAAAATAAATTTAGAATAAGAAAATCTAAATATTGTAAAGTGATTACTGATACCGTTTTACAATCGACTTGTTCTTCCATTTTCCCCTAGCATAATGAATACAGCGGACGAATCCGGTAAGAAACCAAGTTAGTCCTGTCGTAAGCCAGATGCTCCAAATTCCGATTTAGCAAATGTTTATTTTTTACATAGTATATAGCAGGGAGGAATGGATATGATCGTTACACTGTTATATGCGATTGTACTGATTTTATTAATCGTATTGTTATTAGGGGTGAGAAATATATTATTACGTAAGATTTTTGGAAAGCGAAAGGAGAACAAGGAGAGCTGCTCTTATACAAAGCTGCATTAATTAGAGAATGTACGTATTCTCTATCTTAGACCTATAGTATATAATATAGCATAGGAAAGACATTTGATTGCTTAGGAGGAAGCAGATGGAGAAGAAAAGACCTCTTAGAGTTATTGTGATTTTAGAAGTCTCTATACTAACTATTGCTATAGGTTTATTTTTATGTAACTTTATCGGAAGGCAGTTTTCAGTGCATACGACAAATGCAAGGTATATCAGAGATATGATACCAAGAGTTGGTGTTTCAATCCTGCTTATTGGCGGTATGAGGCTGTTTTACCCTAGGCTTGAACTAGGGTTTCACCTTAAAGGTATGGGGAAGGGATTGCTTCTTAGTATTGTGATGTTGATTTACATAGTAGAAAACTTTGTAAGTGGATCAAGAGTCGATGCACCAATTGACTTTAGTAAGATTACCATAGTAAATTATATTTTATGTTTCTTTGCAAATATGTCAGTTGGCCTGTTTGAAGAAGTACTTCTTCGTGGAACCGTACTAAATATTATGAATGAGCAGTGGAAGAACCGTAAGCATGGTCCTTATGCGGCGGTAGGAGCTTCCAGTCTGTTGTTTGGGCTTGCCCATTTTTTGAATTATTTTAATGGCAGTAATTATTTAAATCCAACCATAGCGCAAGTATTTTATGCCACATTTATTGGACTGTTTATGGCCTCTGTCTATTTAAAATCTGGAAACTTATGGCTGGTAATTATACTCCATGGACTGTTTGACTTTGCAGCAGAGTTTTGGGAGTTAGTAACGCCAACCACAAATATAAGCAAAGTAGATATCTCGATTGCAAATGTAGAGTATTTAATTGTATTTTACCTACCGCTTGCAATAGCGGCATTTTTTATTACAAGAAGCTATGTAACTGAATATCAGCAAGGGCAGTAATCGCTACTTACATTCTGATTTAGTTTACGGTATTCACGCGGAGTGATGCCGTATTCTTTTTTAAAACGCCTGGAGAGATCATTGACTGTCTCAAAACCAGTAGCTTCGGCAATTTCAGAAATTGTGTGGTTGCTGGTGAGCAGCAGTTTTCTCACTTTCATAAATTGGAGTTTGGTAATATATTGTTTAGGGGAATAGCCGGTATACTTTTTAAAGGCATGGGTTAGGTAATACTGGTTGATATAGAAGGTGTCGGCAAGCTCCTTAATTTTAAGTGGCTCCATATAGTGTAGTTCTAGATAATGTTGAATATTCTGAAGGTTACTTGGAGGAGTTGGCAGCTTAAAGTGATCGGGAGAGCATCGGTACAATTGGATTAAAAGCTCATTATAAAGGTTTAGGGAACGATAGCTAGAGTAAGGGTCCTTATAATTATGATGGAATTCTTTTGTCAGTTCAATAAAGAGCGCATTCACATAAGGAGGAAGATTTGTAAAGACATGATTGAATTCCGGAGGACGATTTTTTAAGATGCTAAGCAAGGAAGGAACCGGACAAAGTTCTTCATAGGCTTGTAAATCTAGAAAGCACACGAAACGTTCATAGCCTTGGGAGAGACAGGTAACATAATGTCGTTCCATAGGACTTAGGATGTACATAGAACCTGGTTCTAACAAATAGCTTTTTTCTTTCAAAGTAAGTTGGATTTTTCCCTTTGTTAGGTAGAAAAGTTCACAGCAGGTATGGGAATGGGCAGGAAATGTGTTGTAATCGGTGTAAAAACCACAGTTTTCTAATGGATTCATAACATACCTCTTTTTATATGTATTGTAAAACTATTATTTAGTATTATAAAGCAAGATGTCGTCAAAAAATAGTACAAAAGCAATTAATGCATAATGTTAAGCAAAAAAAGCAGGGGAAACAAAGCAATAGATTAGGTAGAATTATCTTAGATAAGAAATTATCCTAGATGAGGAGGTAGTAGTATGAAACTAAGAAAGTTGCTTTCGGGAATTTGTGCATTTGCAATTACATGTGCATCACTATCCATGACAACTAATGTATATGGGGAGAACAAGATGGAAAACAAGAAGCTTACAAAGACAATTACAATTGATGGAACGAAGGCAGATCAGAGGGAGAATAATAAATATCGTGGAATGGGTATGGTAAGTGGTAATAATTCTTCACGTCTGCTGTTGGATTATAAGAGTGAACATCCAGATGCTTATTGGGAGATTATGAAGCATTTATTTGATAAGGATCAAGGAATGGGATTATCCCATATTAAAGTGGAAATGGGAGCAGACATCAATTCCTCTTCGGGAACAGAGCCGTCAGTAAAGCGTAGCGAAGATGAAAAGGCAGATGTGACAAGAGGAGCAGGATATCAGCTTGCAGCAGATGCAAAGACAATCAACAAGGATATTACCCTGGATATGCTATGGTGGAGTGAGCCGGCCTGGGTAACCAAATCAAAAGATATCTATAAGGCAAGATATCAATGGTATAAGGAAACTTTGGATGCAGCATTTGATACGTACCAACTGCAGTTTGACTATGTATCAGCTACTCAAAATGAAAAGACGATTGATCCGGACTGGATTAAATACCTATCTAAACATCTAAAAGAGGAAAAGGACGGGCGTTATGATTACAGCAAGATTAAAGTGGTTGCAGCGGATGAAGTAACTGCTTGGAATATTGTAAATTACATAAAGAAAGATAAAGAGTTGTTAAATGCGATTGATGTTTTAGGATCCCATTATACCTCCCAGTCCAGCAAGGATGCACAGAAACTGAAAGAGAATAACGGCAAGGAACTATGGTTTAGCGAGGGTAGTTCTCCAATGAGCTATGCGGTTGGCACTTACAAATATGACGGTACCGGAAGCGGGCTGAGTGACATTAACGGTATGCTTGATATCGCAACGAGAATTATAACTGCAGAGTCGAGAGGCTGTATGAATCTGTATGAATTTCAGCCAGCAGTCGCTTCTTACTACAATGGTTCAACTTATTTTCAAAAACAGGAGATCACCGCAAATGAGCCATGGTCCGGTTATTATGAGGTGGATGCAGGATACTATATGGCATTACAGTTCTCCTTGTTTGCAAAGACGGGCTGGCAGTACGTAGAAGGTGCTTCTGATGGAGATGGAAAACCAGGAGGAGATGGTCACGCAATCGTCGACTCTACGTATAACTATTTAACAGTAACCGATCCAGATACAGGTGATTTTAGTACAATCATAGCAAATAATACAGGTAATACCATTGAATATACGTTGGATGCATCCAATCTTAAGAAAGCAGGAGAGCCGGTAGATGTGTGGGAAAGCAGGGGGCCTGATAAGACAAGCAAGACTTATTACGATAACTTTTTACAGAAGGTTAAAACGGTAGAGGCAACTAAAAATGGAGCAAAAAATACATATGTAGTATCCGTAAAACCATATTCTATGGCTACTATATCCACATTAAAAATAGAACGTCCTAAGATCAGCACACCCGACATTTCCAAGTCTACAATTCTAAGTCTGCCATATTCAGATGATTTTGAATATAAGGATTACGATGCAGACTATCTTAAAAACAGAGGCTATGCACCAAGATATACAACAGATCAAAGTGGTGCATTTGAAGTTAGTACGGTAGATGGAAAACAGGTACTAGAGCAAAAGATTACCTATGAAAACAAAGCTGAGGAATGGGGTGGAGGAAATGGAAATAAGCCTATCACAACATTAGGAGATGATAACTGGGCCAACTATTCAGTAAGTGTAGACGGTAAGCTTGCAGATAAAAATGCAGCCGGCACGGAATTAAATTATCTTGGTGTTGGCGCAAGATGTAACCTTGCTTGTAATGGAGAAAGTGGTTTTGTATTAAAGGTTCATGAAGATGGTACATGGATATTCATTAATAACGGCACTGAACTGAAGAAGGGGAAAGTAGAAGGATTTGATAAGACTGCATGGAATACATTGAAGCTGGTTGTGAATGACAATAAGGTCAGTGGGTATATAAATGAGAAATCATTGGTTACCTATGAGGCAAAATTTGATGATGAGTATGCAATAAATGCTTCCGGTCGAGTGGCACTATATAGTGATTTTAATAACAATGCGTTTGATAATCTAAAGGTAGAGCCAATCAATGGGATATGTACCAATTCCATAAGGGTAGATGATACAGCAGATGGCATTACCTATACTGGAAAATGGACTCATGAGACGATGAGTAGTTTCACCAATTATTGTCGTACCTTAAGCAGTACTGAGCAGGCAGGTGCAAAGGTCTCTTTTGAAGTAAATGGTCAAGGATTTGCAGTTCTTGGAGGTTGTACAGATGCTGTCCTGGATATAGAGGTAGATGGAAAGAAAGTAAGGACAAATCAAAAGGCTTCTGATTGGCATAGCCGTTGTACCTCTACATATGTGTATGGTTTGGCGGAAGGACAGCATTCTGTTGTAATTACGGTAAAATCCGGTAGTTTCGCATTAGACGCTATAGAGGTATTAAAGAATACTGAATTTAAAAAACAGGTGGTAGTCGGGACCGCAGATATGACGAGTCAGACGCTTTCAGTAAAAACGACAGGAGCACCAGAAAATAAAACGGTTACGGCTTCTAATGCTCCTGAAGGCAATAAGAGGACAAATAATAATAGTAAAGTAATTGGCATTTTGATTGCAAGTGCAGCAGTAGTAATTGCAGCTGTTGCATATATAGTATTACGAAAAAGACGTAAGTAATGGTAGGAAGAAGTTAATTTACCGTGTATACAAGAAAGCTTAAAAGAATGGCAAAGGAATTCCATGCCAGATAAGGGAGAAGCAGATATCCGGCTATCTTATTGCATTTGTAGAAGAGCTGAAACATCACAAGGTTTACGAAAAGCAGCAGTATGGTCCATAAGAAGGAGAAGAAGAACAGCTGAAACGTAAAGAATAGGATGTTAAAGAAAAAGTTGATTACTAGTTGGATGGCGTACACCTTAAGTCCAAGATCCCGATATTTACAGGAGGAAGTGTAGACAAAATAGGAAGCAATGCCCATTAGGATAAAGAGTATGGTCCAAACAATTGGAAATACAATGCCCGGAGGTGCAATACTTGGCTGATTTAATTTTTGATAGTCTTCCATGCTATTGCGAGTTAGCAATCCGGCTGTCCCGCCTACTGCAAGAGGGATGAGGATTGCTATGATTAATTCCTTGATTTTAATTTTATTCATTTTTCTCACCTCTTGTACACCCTATTCGGATTTGAAGCAATATATACCTTGTTTTATGGAAATAAAGTATGGTAGTATTAGAGCGAATACGAGATAGGAGTGAACGAAAAGTGGCAGGTAAATTTTATGCAGTTCGAAAGGGAAGAGAGACAGGGGTATTCCATTCCTGGGATATTTGTAAGAGTAAGATCACTGGTTTCAGCGGTGCGGAATATAAGAGTTTTAAGACAGAAGCAGAAGCTATGGAATATGTAATGGGCGGACAGAGAAAAGAGCCTACCGTTTCCTATGAGGATCATGAAAAGGCGTTTGCCTATGTGGACGGAAGCTACAATGTTTATACAAAAGAATTTAGTTATGGTGCGGTATTATGCCATAATAACGAAGAGTTTGAATATAGTGAAAAAGGAACGGACAAAAGCCTTGCAGATATGAGAAATGTAGCAGGAGAAATCCTTGGTGCAGAAATCATGATGCGTGAGTGTGTGGACAGAGGCATTAAGGAATTAGACTTATATTACGATTATGAAGGTATTGAAAAATGGTGTACTGGCGTATGGCAGGCAAAGAAACCGGGAACACAGGCATATCGTGATTATTATAATGGCATTAAGGACAAGCTTCGTGTCAATTTCCATAAAGTTGCTGCTCATACTGGTGTAGAATTAAATGAGCGTGTAGACCAGTTAGCAAAAAAAGCATTAGGTATTATATAAATAAAATAGTAATAAGAATGAAAGATGTCTAAGTTGTAGGAATTTAGACATCTTTTGTGTTATATAATCTATTTTATTTTATACCAGTAAGGACTATAGTATGAAAAAATAGTGTTTATTGGAGGGGAACATATGATTTGTAAGAGAATATACTTAACAGAAGATAAGAGGGCATACTTTGATACATATATTCAAGAAAATTCTGTAGAGATGGGAGATCACAAGAAACGTCCGGCAATCGTAGTTTGTCCTGGTGGCGGTTATTTCTTTACTTCAGACCGAGAGGCAGAACCCATTGCATTGTCCTATGCAGCAAAAGGATATCATGCATTTGTACTTCGCTATTCTTGTGGTGAATATGCGGCAATGCCAGCACCATTAAATGAGCTCGCAAAGACTGTGTATACAATTAGAGAGCATAGTGAGGAGTGGAATATTGATCCAGATAAGATTGTGCTTACCGGCTTTTCCGCTGGAGCACATCTGGCTGCCTGCCTTGGTGTGTTCTGGAATAAGAAAGAGATACTTACGGAGTACGATGGAAAACGTGAGAGCATTAAGCCAAATGGATTAATTATCTGTTATCCAGTAATTGATTTATTTAGCAGCACAAATCGGTTAGATATTGGGGTAGAAGGCTATCCAGAATATGATCAAATCGATTATGACTTACATAAAAATGTAAAGCCAGAGGAGGTCTTTGTACGAGAAAATGGGAAGACCTATGTAGATTTCGAAACCCATATGAATGCCTTTATCTTTAATGGAACCAATTACACAAAGGAGCAGGAAGAATTCTATTCCTTGCAAAATCATGTATCCAAAGATACACCACCAACCTTTATCTGGCATACATCCAAAGATGGATTAATCTTACCAGCAAATTCCTTAAAATTTGCTACTGCACTATATGAACATGAAGTACCATTTGAAATTCATATGTTTGGAGAAGGTGGACATGGACTTGCTCTTGCAAATGATGTGACTGAAGTAAATCCGTGGGACGTCAATAAGAATTGTGAACCTTGGCTTGGGCTTGCGGTAACCTGGCTGAAGACCTTATTTGGAAAGGAGTAGTACTTCATGTTAAAACCGGCAGCAGTATTTAGCAACCATATGGTATTGCAGCAGAAAAAGAATATTACCATATGGGGAAAGACAGATAGTAAAGAAAAAATCACAGTATCCATGCATAATCAGGTAGTCGACGCTATGATTTATGATGATTGCTTTGAGGCAAATTTACATCCGATGGAAGCGGGTGGCCCTTATGATATGGTAATTCGACAGGGGGAAGAGGTCGTACGTTTTCTTGATATTATGATTGGCGAGGTATGGTATGCAGGCGGACAGTCTAATATGGAACTTCCGTTGATTGACAGTCTTAATGGAAAAGAAAAAGTGGATTCCTTAAGGAAAAATAACAAAATCCGATTTTACCAGGTACAGAGAAAATCATTTATTGATGAGGCGTTTTATAAGGGAGAAGAAACTACAAGCTGGGAAGTTTATTCTAAGGATACTTGTGGAACATGGTCGGCAGTAGCAACCTATTATGCAGAATACTTACAAAAAGAATTAGGAGTACCGGTTGGAATTATCGGATGTAATCTGGGTGCAACTTCTGCATCTTGCTGGGTAAGCAAAGATAAACTGGAGAGGGATAGCGATACCTATTGTTATATCGAAGACTATCATAAGGCGATGGAAGGAAAGTCACTAGAGCAATATGAACAGGAATTAAAAGCGTTTAATGAATGGTATTCGGTATGGCAAAAGAAGGTGGATGAGCTTTATGCAAAGGACCCTAAGATTGAGTGGTCAAAGGTGGAAGAAATTGCAGGAGTATGCGAATGGCCCGAACCGCTAGGACCTAAGTCTCCATTTCGTCCAGGCGGGCTCCATGAGACCATGACAAAGAGAGTGGCCGGATATGCATTAAGAGGATTTTTATATTATCAGGGAGAAGAGGATGCAAATAGGGCTTCTTCCTATGGTAAGTTACTTCGAATGGTGATTGAGCAGCTTCGAGAAGATTGGAATGATGACACATTGCCATTTGTTAATGTTCAATTACCACGCCATATCTATAAACAGGATGCCGATCACGGAGAGTGGGCAGTATTGCGTGATCAGCAAATGAAGGTATTTAAGACGGTAGCCAATACAGGATTGGCAGTCACTATTGACCAGGGGGAATTTAATAATATCCATCCTCTTGATAAGTCAAAGGTAGGAAAGCGACTTGCAAAGCAGGCACTATCCCTTGTGTACAAGAAAAAAGGCAAAGCATTTGGTCCGATGTATAAGAATGCACTTATAAAAGAGGATGGCGTGTTATTACAATTTCATAAAGTAAAGGGTGATTTGATCTATAAAGAGGACTTGTTATATAAGTCAACAAGAGACAAGTATTGTCCAATTGAGGACGTTCATCCGGTAGTCAGTGAGAATGGATTCGAGGTAGCCGGAAGAGATGGTGTATTCTATGCGGCAGAAATTGAGCTTAATGACTCTGAAATTCATGTATCTTCTGCAAATGTTACGGAGATTGTAGTGGTACGTTATGCATATCATAACTTTAGCCCAGTAACAATCTTTGATCAAAGTGGATTGCCATTGCATCCATTCTGTAAAAAAATACGTGCATTAAAATTAGAAAACTAGTTCCTTTTTTGTAAAAGTTTTATATGTTAATAGTAGATAGGTCAAACATGGTAAAAGAATAGGAAGTTGATAGATGGAGAATACTGTCAATATACTATTTTTCTTGGAGTGTGTGCAAATGGATCATTTTATGAATCATATAGAGCTTGAAAAGCCAATGCCGTTAGTAAAGCAGATTAATTATAGGCAGGGAGATATTGTAACGGAGCCGATCTTACAAAGTAAAAGTGTAACGATTGCATTGATGGCAATTGACCGTAAGCAAAAGGTTATGACTACGGAAAATGCCAAAGATACTCTGATTTATGTATTAGAAGGTACTGCAGAAGTTACAATTGTAGAAAAACGCCATATTGTAACAGCGGGAGAGACCATTATTTTACCTGCTAGCAAACCTCATAGTATTTATGCATTAGAGCAATTTAAGATGATGTTTATTATGTTGTTAAATGAATAAAAATAAAACGGACTATTGTATATTTTTAGCGATAGTCTGTTTTTTTTCTTTTAAAATAGTCACTCATGAATTACAATGGGTTGGATAAACTAAATAAAAACTGCAATAAAAAGTGCAAAAAAGGAAAATTGTAATGATAAAAAATGAATTTGCAACATATAAATTAAATAGGGATGTTTTAGAGGCTCTTACAAAATTAAAATATCTGACACCAACTGAGGTGCAAAGAAAAGCAATTCCTCCAGCACTCGACAATAAAAATATTGTCGTGAAATCAAAGACTGGATCCGGAAAGACAGCGGCATTTGCAATTCCAATTGTAGAAAATGTTGTTTGGGAAGAAAATGCACCACAGGCATTAGTGCTTGAGCCAACAAGAGAACTTGCTTATCAAGTAAAGGATGAAGTGTTCAATATAGGACGTATGAAGCGAATTAAAGTGCCAGTAGTATTTGGTGGCGCTCCATTTGATAAACAAGCCTTATCCTTAAAACAAAAATCACATGTTGTCGTAGGAACACCTGGGCGCGTTTTAGATCATTTACAAAAAGGGACACTTGACATTAGTCAGGTTAAATATTTTATAATAGATGAAGCCGATTTAATGTTAGATATGGGATTTCTTGCAGATGTAAAAGAGATTATGAGCTATTTGCCAGAAAAACATACAACAATGTTATTTTCAGCAACGCTTCCTGACGAAGTGGACAACCTTGCAAATGAGTATATGTCAGATCCAGTTAAAATTATGATTGAAGATGAAACAGTTACACAGGACACAATTACTCAGCTTGGATATGAGGTGGAGAATGAAGAGAAGTTTGATCTTTTACTAGATGTTCTTTATGAACAATCCCCTGAGTATTGTATGATTTTCTGCTCTACAAGGGAAATGGTAAATGTATTATTCCGCCAGCTTAAGAAGGCAAGAATCCGTTGTGGCATGCTTCATGGAATGGTAGATCAGATGGAACGTCTTACGACCATTGATGATTTCAGACAAGGAAAGTTTACAATTCTAATTGCTACTGATGTTGCAGCAAGAGGAATTGACTTTGACACAATTACACATGTGATTAATTATGACATGCCAAATGCAAAAGAGACCTATGTACATCGTATTGGTAGAACCGGACGTAATGGTAAGACGGGAACTGCGATTACATTTATAAACGATAGAGAAAAAAGATTACAAGGATTGATTGAGGAATATACGAATGCTAAGATTACAATGTGTGTTCCAAAATCAAGAGAAGAATTACAAGAGAAGAAACAGGCATTTTTACAAAAACAGAAGATAAGACAACCACTAAAGGCGAAAAAGGGTGCTGTCTTTAATAAAGACATTATGAAGCTTAGTATCGGTGGAGGTCGTAAATCTAAAATGCGCGCAGTAGATATTGTAGGAACTATTTGCAGTATTAATGATGTGGCAGCAGAGGATATCGGAATTATCGATGTTAGAGATTCATTAACCTATGTAGAAATACTGAACGGTAAAGGGAAAATTGTTCTTGATGCACTGCAAAATAAGCCGATTAAGGCAAAAATACGTAAAGTCCGAATGACAAGATAAAAAAATATGTGGAAAAAAATGTAAAAATAGTATAAACTTATAAAAGGCTAATGCCGATATAGAAACTGAGATTTCGTGTGATATCATCTACTTGGGAAAAGTTTTGTTTGGGTAGCTTATTCTGTAGATGATTTCCGCAAAACTCAAAAATGTTATGAAAAGGGAAAAGGGTGTTGTAGTATGTTGAATTTAAGAGTTAAATTATCTTCTGTCGATGAAATTCGTGATTTTGTAAACAAGTGCTGTTCGTTAAATTGTGAAATTGATTTAGCGGCGGGCAGGTACATAGTGGATGCAAAATCCATCTTAGGTGTATGCAGTGTAGACTTAACAAGAGATTTAGAGCTATCTGTATATACAGACAATACTGATGAAGTAGTTGAGGTACTTCAGCCATATATGGTTTAGATAAAGGGGGGCTTTGGCCCCTTTAAATTTTTTTAAAAAAGGCTTTTTATTAAACTCATTGTAGGGAATGATGAGTTTAATAAAAAGCCTTGATTTAGTTCTTGTGGGCGAAAGCCTCAGGAGAAGTGTACCTACTTTTTGCAGAGTAAGCGGCGGGTTTGGACTAGGTGGAGGTACATGCAGTCTTTGGCGCTTACTGGATCCTTGGATGCGATGGCATCGTAGATTTCACGGTGGCTTGCAATAAGGCAGTCCGCAGTTTCTTGGTCTTCTTCCTTAATATAGCGGCTTACCGTGCTGAATAGTGGGATCAGCCTTGGGCTTACTAAGTTATTTGTGCTGTTTGCAATTGCCTGGTGGAAGCGGTTGTCTGCTTCTGTGAAATCTTGTTTTGTATAAATTAATAGTTCAATATCATCTAAGCAAGTCTTGATATTGTCTAAATCTTCTTTTGTTGCGTTGGTTGCAGCCATTGCGGCAATGTCTGGCTCGACCTGGATACGTAAGTTCATTAGGTCGCGCATCAGTTTTGCTTTATCGTCGATAAAGAATAAACCAAAAGGATCTTCGATCATTCCCATTTTGTTAGAGATATACGTACCGGACCCTTGACGGACTTCTACGATATTACGTGTTGCAAGGGTACGCATTGCTTCACGAATCGTACTTCTTCCGGCATTTAATAATTTACTTAGCTCCGGTTCCGTAGGTACTTTATCACCAGGTTTCATATTGTGATCGATAATGTATTGGATGATATCATCTGCAGTTTTCTGCATAAGATTTTTTTCATTGGACTTCAAATTAAATTCTCCTGTCATATAATGGCAACAATAAAATTGCCTTTTTTTAAGCTGAAAGTATTATACTATTAAAAGAATGTGTTTTTCAAGGGAAGAACGAGAACAGAAGAATGAGGTGTAAATATGGTTCATATCTATCATGGTGATGGAAAAGGAAAAACGACTGCAGCAATGGGCTTGGCAGTAAGAGCCGCCGGTGTTGGAAATTTAGTATCGGTAGTACAATTTTTAAAAGGAAATCCAACTGGGGAGCTTGAGATATTAAGCAGAATTCCAGAAGTAACGATTTTAAGAAATGAAGTTAATCATAAATTCACATTCCAAATGACGGAGGAAGAAAAGCAGGAACTTGCAGTAATGCATAATCTTAATTTAATGCAGGCAATCGACAAGATCAACCGTAAAGAATGTGACACATTAATCCTAGATGAGCTATTGGATGTTTATAATATGGATTTAATTGATAAAAACATGGTACGCACATTATTGGAAATGCGTCCAAAAGAATTAGAAATCGTTATGACAGGAAGAAACCCGGATGAGTATTTAATTAGTCAGGCAGACTATATTACAAATATGAAAAAAGAAAAACATCCATTTGATAAAGGACTTCCAGCTAGAAGAGGCGTGGAGTTTTAGAAGGAATTTATAAAAA
>JAUNRX010000180.1 GCA_030539495.1 bacterium
TTTTATTATGCTAATACCGCTTTTACACTCTCTACAAGTTGTAGCCCGATTTGCTTTCCGATACACTCTAATATCTCTTCTCGTTTTTCCTTCATAACGCCTTTTCCGTCTTTTGCTAACACATAAATATAGAAGGCAGGAAGGTAATCTGAATCAAGCTGTAAGATATCTGAGATTCCACTGATATCTTGTAATGTAGTAATATGGTGTTTGTGATTAAAGAAGTAAATCGGAGCATCTAATCCAATGGAAATACGTTTGAATAATGTCGCTGTATCATAAATATTAATCTCTGTAACGATTTCATCGGTCTCTTTATTGACGATATCCCCAACCATCTTCTCAAATGACTTAAGTCCCATATTGTTGCTTTCTCTGGAAATAAAGGATAGTACAAATCCTGAGGAACCTTTCACTGTCTTTTCAAGCATTTGTCGAATATACTCTGCTGCTTCCTTGTTCTCACCTTGAGAAGCATGGTCACATAACGCTTCAATCTCATCCTGATTTCTCATAATTGCAAGCTTCACTGCATCATCAATGATCTTAAAGTTCTCACTTCGTTTGATTAAGGAATGATAGCGCTTACTATTACGTAAGAACTCTGCTAAACGTTGTGCTAAGACAAATTCTGAAGTACCTTCCTCAATATTCTCATTATGATAATACCCTGTATAGTAGATTTGCTTTAACACCGTCATTAACCAAGAGTCATTCCATTGAGAAAGCGCATTTGCTTTAATTGTAGACTTCTTATCTCCAAGCGGGAACCATAATCCTGAAATATCGAATGGAATTGCTACTTCATGGCTTGGCACGGTTTCCGACACATTCTCATTCAGGTATTTACGTACAAGGTCCTTAACAATCTCTTCTAATAAGAAATCGGTCTTGATTACTCTGTGATGATAAATAATATCCTTATAACTGTTATATCTTCTCTTAACAAAGTCTTCTACGGAAGTTACCGCCTTTAATGGCACACAGAAGTAAATCTTCCCATCTTCCATAATCAACTGCATTTCATTGATAATTCTGCTATATTCGATTTTTCCTGAGTTCATTCCTGAACTTAGGACATCTCTTGTAACGTAATCTAAGCGGTCACCATCTAAGCTGGCATCTAAGATCTTATGAAGCTCTTTAAATGCTCCTTCTTCTGCAAAGATACGTTTTACTGTTTCTGCTACCAGTACCTCAAATAGATTTTCAGCGTACTCTTCTTCACTCTTTGGAGCAGGTGGGATGATCTTTCTTAGGATCCCTTCGCTAATTTCGTCTCCCATTTGTTCGTGTAATTTCTTATCCCCTTCAAAATACTTGGACATGATTTCTACGAACTCTTTTGCATTTTCCTTTTCATTTAGCTCTTTGTCCTTGTATTCCAAGTACACTTTTTTCAAAGCGAATTCGACAATATGACTAAATGGAGGATGTCCAATATCATGTAACAATGCAGCTGCTCGAATGGATTCAATTAAGATAATATGAATCATCTTATACTTTTCTGGTATGCTATTTGGTATTAGGGAATGTCTCAACTTATCCAGCTCAATATTCGGTATGGAAACCGGTTGCTTTCCGTCTAACTTCTCTTTACAAAATTCTGCTTCTTCTCCTATTTGTTTAAAGATTTCTACATATTCCTTTTCAAAAATCTCAAAGAATTCATGTAACATCGGTTCTGTCGTATTAAGTAAAGAATAGAAGAACATATCAGAACAAAGTTTCATCGTCCCTATGGAATGTTCGAAACGTTTTGTTCGATTTGTTGGAAATGTAAGATATACTGTAGAATTTTGATATACATCATGCAAACGGTTAAACCCGATTGTCGAAACAATTCTTTTTTCATATTCTGTTAACGCGATCAATCCATGGATTGAGTCGTTTAAATAAATGCCTTTTTTCACGAAAACCCTCCTACCGTTTTTTCTACTCATTATAAAGTATGTGCACGTAAAATTCTACTAGCAAAAAGCAATTTACGACATATTGTGACATTTAACAATGGCGCTTTATAATGAATATTGTATTATGGATTTCCTTAAAATATGCACCTTTACGACATTCGACAACTTTGTCCTTGCTGTCATAATATGATATACTATGACTACTTGATTAATTTTATTTGTACCTTTAGGAGGAAATAGCGATGCATCAAGAATTACTTACATATCTAAAGCAAATTACACAAGAAGAACAAGCCATTCTGAGTGGTAATCACGATGTACAAAAGGAACTCTATACATCCAAGAAAGACTTTGTAATTGATAGTCAGAAGCTATTAGAAAAGGGGCAGTTAATTGAAATCCGCCCCCATACCCGATTTATTCATTTTCCAAGACATCGCCACAACTATGTGGAAATGGTTTATATGTGTAATGGTTCGACCACCCATATTATCAACGATAATGAAACGATTACACTTAAGGAAGGCGACTTACTTTTCCTTAATCAAAATGTAACTCAGGAAATCCTTCCGGCTAGTGAAACGGATATTGCCGTTAACTTTATTATTCTTCCGGAATTCTTTACCCATTCCATTACGATGATTGAAAGGGAAAACGTGCTTCGTGACTTTATTATTTCCACTCTGTCCGAAGATGCTTCCATGTCCAGTTATCTTCATTTTCCTGCAAGCTCCATTATTCCGGTTCAAAACCTGGTGGAAAATATGATCTGGACCTTAATCCACACGCGTTCCAATACGGATACGATCAATCAAATCACTATGGGACTATTGTTTCTAAATCTTTCTATGTTTGCCGATATTATCAATCAGGGAAATCCGAAACAATATGAACAGAACACAGTATTCTCTATACTGAACTACATTGATACTCACTATAAAAGCGGTACTCTAACTGCTATTTCGGATGAGCTCAATCAGCCTGCCTATTATATCAGCCGCCTACTAAAGAAGCATACAGGTTTTAATTTTAAAGAGCTGCTACAGCAACGAAAACTTCAGCAGGCATCTTATCTTTTATCAAACACATCGCTCTCTGTTGAGTCCATTATGGATGCAATCGGCTATGATAACAGCAGCTACTTTTATCGAAAATTTAAAGAGAGATATGACTACTCACCAAAAGAATATCGAATAGCATCAAAAGAGAGCGGAAGTAAAAAATAAGGAACAATCTGATTTCTACAGATTGTTCCTTATTTTCGTTGTCTTTAAAAAGCGTTTATAAAATATAAATCCCACAATGGAGGTAACCGTCTCTGTAATCGGGAATGTCATCCAGAAATATTCCAGCCCAAATAAGGATAGCACATATCCCACTGGTACAAACAATACCATAGTTCGAATGACCGTAAGAGCCATACTTTTAATTCCATAGCCAATTGCTTGATAAAACACCGGAAAAATAAGTGATACTACCATCGGAAGAAAGCTTACGCCAATAAAACGAAATCCCCATGTTCCAATAGAGATAACCTCTTCGTCCTGAGAAAAGACTCGTAACATCTGAGAAGGAATACATAGGAAGCAAAGCGTTCCGATGGCCATAAAGGTAACTCCAAATGCAAAGGAATTCCATAATACCTTCTTACACCGTTCAACTGCTCCGGTCGCATAATTATAGCTGATAATTGGTACAATACAGGTCTGCAATCCTCCAAGTGGTATAAAGAAGAATGTCTGCCATTTATAATATAATCCAAGGGCTGTGATTGCCTGATCAGAAAATCCCTGTAAAATCAGGTTAAGTCCAAGGATATACACCGTATAGGCTGACTGCATTAAAATATTCGGTATCCCATTTTGATAAATATGTTTGATATAAGAGGCAAACTTTTTAAGTTCCGGCGGTTTTCTAACTCCATATCGTCCAACAACCACTGCTGCAACAATCTGGCCAATTACAGTTGCTATCGCTGCGCCCTTAATTCCCATCTCGGGGACTCCAAAATATCCAAAGATAAATACTGGATCAAGTGCAATATTTACAATTGCACCAATAATCTGAGCAATCATTGGAATACGCATATTTCCTGTCGCCTGAAGCACCTTTGTCCAAATACTCTCTACGAATAGTCCAATACTAAGGAGGCAGACAATCCTTCCATACGTAACGATATACTCAATTACACTCTCTGAATTAGTTGACATCGTTGCATATCCAGGCATAATGATTGTTCCCACAATGGCAAATACAATCCACATGCCAACAGCAAGTATTGTTCCAACTCCGGCTGTTTCCTCTGCTTCCTTATGGCGGCCTAAGCCATTTAACCTTGCCATATAGGTATTGATTCCAACTCCGGTTCCTACTGCCAATGCAATCATAAGCAGCTGGATCGGATATAGGATGGAAAGCGCAGTAAGCCCATCCTCCGAATATCTCCCTATATACAAACTATCTACAATGTTATACAATGCCTGGATTAACTGCGCAAACATAACCGGCGGTGCCAGCTTGCATAGTATCTTCCAGACCTTCTCTTTTCCAAAATACTCTTTATCGTTACTGTCCATTTCTACAACACTTTACTCCTATATATACTGTAATTAACTTATGATATTGTAAATGAAACCATATTTAAATGTAAATAGTAGTTTTTTTCATTTTATGTACAATACTCCTAATGTTCCTGGCCCGCAATGGGAGGATACAACGCCACCAGCCCTTGTAATAAGGATTTCGTCAAAATACTCTAACGATTGTAAATACTGTTTCACCTTTTCAATAATGGCAGTATCACATCCTGAGTGGGTGATAAATACCCGCTCTTTTTTTGCATGTAATAACTCTTCTTCCATCTCTTTTACATAGTCCTGGATTACCCGTTGAATGTTGCCTCTATATTTCTTACCAGCTTCCATAGCACCAGACTTTACTTCGATTTTTGGATGAAGCTTTAAGACACTCCCTGCAAGTGCAGCCACACTGCTGCATCTTCCGCCTCTATGAAGATAAGTAAGCGTATCCACTACAAAGCTTGCACGTACCTCTTTTCTTAACTCCTTGATATATGTAACAATCTCTTGCCTGTCCTTTCCTTGCTTAGCCATAATTGCTGCTTCGATTACCAGTAAGCCAATGCCGGTAGACAGGTTCTCTGAGTCAATTACACTGACCCTATCCTCAGCCTCTAATTCCCTTGCTGCTATTCGAAAAATATTGCCGGTCGTTGACATTTGTTCTGAAATACAAAATGCGATAATCTGATCACCATTTGCAAGAATCGTCCTCATCATGTCAACTGCATCATGCAATGCCACCGCAGATGTCTTTGGCGTCGTATGATTGGCATCTGACCACTGATAGATCTGCTCCGGTGTCAAATCGACACCATCCTTATATTCCGTTTCCCCTAACAAGATATGAAGTGGCAGGATTGAAACCTTATATCGTTCTACTAATTCCTTTGATAAATCACATGTACTATCCGCTATAATTCTTACCATCACTAGTCTCCCTTCCAAGGAACCTCTATGTACTATTTACGTCCTAATCTCAATAAGTATTCTACCACATTTTTACTATACCTGTATTTCCCGAAAAAAACTTTT
>JAUNRX010000181.1 GCA_030539495.1 bacterium
AGAGATGGACATCTAGACGGCCTTTGTGAAATCTGGGTTGATTTTAACAATGGTACAGTAATTGGAATGTATAAGGATGTGGACTATGGATATATTGGAGATACGATGGAGCCGGTCGGTAATCCAGAAGCGTATTTGCCAAAAGGGACTGTTCAAAAGATTAGTGATTTCATAGAGTTTAGCTAATACATCCCATTGTAAAATACTTTATCTTTTCGCAACTCTCATTTTATGATATGATAGAATGCAGAAATTAAGAGACATTACAAAGATATAAGGGAGAAAGTACATGAATAAAGTGAATAAGGCGCAGGCAGAGGCAATCAGCCATAACAAGGGACCGATGCTGGTGCTTGCAGGTCCTGGTTCCGGTAAGACTTTCGTTATTACGACAAGAACCAAAACTTTAATTGAAGAACATCATGTCAATCCAAACAATATATTAGTTATCACATTTACAAAGGCCGCAGCAGTAGAGATGCAGGAGAGATTTGAACGTCTTATGGGACAGAAACGGGTAGGTGTTCATTTTGGAACGTTCCATGCAATCTTCTTCCAAATTCTCAAATATGCCTATGGATTTAATGCAAGCAATATCATCCGTGAAGATCAGAGAGCCCAATTCTTTAAAGAGACCATACGAAAAATGGATTTGGAGATTGAGGATGAGGCAGACTTTATTTCCGGCATTCAAAGCGAGGTCAGCCTTGTAAAAGGAGACATGTTATCATTAGAGCATTACTATTCCATCAACTGTTCGGAAGAAATCTTTAAGAAAATCTATCATGCTTATGATGATTACTTACGTCGACACAACCTGATTGATTTTGATGATATGCTTGTATTTACCTATGAGTTATTTAAGGAACGAAAAGATATTTTAGCCATTTGGCAAAAGAGATATCAATATATCCTTATTGATGAGTTTCAGGATATCAATACGCTTCAGTATAAGATTGTGCAGATGCTTGCAAAACCGGAAGATAACCTATTTATCGTAGGGGACGATGATCAGTCGATTTATCGCTTCCGTGGCGCAAAGCCGGAGATTATGCTGAACTTTAAAAATGAGTATCCGGAAGCAAAACAGGTATTATTAGATATTAATTATCGTTCTACAGAGAAGATTGTAAAGAGTGCCTCACGCTTGATTAAGAACAATAAAAAGCGTTTTGACAAGAAGATTTCAACTATCCATGGAGAAGGCGAGAACATTGTATTAAAAGAGTTTGCAACCCTTCCGGAAGAGAATAAGGAAATCTTAAGCCAGATTGCAGCGTATCATAAGGCAGGGTATGAATACTCTGATATGGCGATTTTATTTAGAACGAATATCCAGCCACGAAGCCTGATTGAGAAGTTACTAGAATACAATCTTCCGTTTAAGATGAAAGACTCCATTCCTAATATTTATGAACATTGGATTGCAAGAAATATTATTGATTATATTAAGTTTGCCTGTGGTAGCCGTGACCGAAATACGTTCTTACAGATTATGAACCGTCCGAACCGCTATTTTAGCAGGGACGCTGTTCCAAACACGATGGTTGACTTTACTCAGTTACGCTCCTTCTATTCGGACCGTACGTGGATGTTTGACCGCATCAACAAACTGGAATATGATTTGGATATGATTAAGGGGATGGATCCCTATTCGGCAGTTTATTATATTCGAAAAGCCATTGGATATGAGGAGTACTTAACCGAGTATGCCACATTCCGTAGAATTAAGGTAGAAGAGTTACTTGATACGTTAAATGAAATTGCGGAGGCAGCGAAGCCATTTAAGACATTTGAAGAGTGGTTTCACCACATGGAGGAATATAAAGAAGAGCTTCAAAACCAGGTGAAGGACCGTTATAAGAATAATAATGATGGCATCAGCCTTGCAACCATGCACTCCTCCAAAGGTCTTGAATATGAAATCGTATTTATTATCGATGCCAATGAAGAGATTACGCCACATCATAAGGCAATCTTAGATGAGGATCTGGAAGAGGAACGCCGTATGTTCTATGTCGGAATGACAAGAGCAAAGAGCAGACTTCATATCTATTGGGTAAAAGAGCGTTACAATAAAGAACTTGTAGTTTCAAGATTTGTGCGTGAGCTTTATCTTAGTGAGTATGACTTGCAGGTTGGAACTGTAGTAGAGCATAAGAATTATGGCACAGGAACCATCCTTGTAAAGGAAAATGGAAAGCTTACCGTAGACTTTCCAAAGTTCCCAAAACCAAAGATTCTAGATATAAAATATTGTCTTGGTAACCAGTTATTAAAGATTGGTGAATAATAATAAGGAAAGAGTACAAGAGCCCAAACGATTGTTATTGTTTGGGCTCTTGTGAAGTTATGATAGGCTGTGATACCGAGAAGGCTTAGATTTTTTAGTGAAATTTGCATAGGTATAAGGAAAGTTACTGAAGTTTATGCTGTAACTGGGAAAAAGGACTAAACAGTTCTGAAAAAAATGAACCATGCAAATAGGTAGATATTTATATAGGAAAACCGCAAATTACCAAGAAAAGATTAACTTGACGACGTGATTATAGTCTGTATAAAATAAAAATAGGAAAAAATATTATGATAGGCAAATGAAAAAATAATAAAGGGAAGTGAAATAAATAATTAATGAATTCATAAAGGAATTCATAAGGAGGAAAATATATAATGTGTAAAAAAATCTTAGAAAAGAAAAGTCTAAGTGTAGAGAGGCCATGGTTGAAGTATTATCCGCAGCAACTTCAGCATATGGAAATTCCGAATTGTTCTTTAAGTCAATATCTGAAACAAAGTAGTACAAATCCGGACGATACTGTAATAGAGTATTATGGAAACTATTTAACCTGGAAGGATATCTTTGATCAAGTCGATATTATAGCAAAGGCAATGAAGAAACTGGGATGCAATGAAGGGGAGCAGATACCAGTATTTCTACAATCTGTGCCAGAGTTTGTGATTATTTTATTAGCAGCAGAAAAAATTGGTGCAGCAGTAGTATGCCGTGATGGTTTACCAGAGGAAAATGCTATGGCAGTAAAATATACGAATTCGCAGATATTGTTTGCACATGATTATCTTCCAAAAGAGGAAGAAGAGTTATATTATAAAGAGACAAATTTAAAACATATTATTAAAATTTCACCTTACAATATGGCAAAGAAGAGCGAAATGCCAAGTTACATAATTGATAATATAGAATCTAAGTATGCGGAAAAGGTTGTTTATAGTTCTACTGATTTAACGTGGGAAGCGTTAAAATCTATAGGGGCGGAATATGAAGGAGAATATGAAGCAAGTTTTAATCCATCAAGAGCCGTATTTTGTGCCTATACAAGTGGAACGACAGGACCATCAAAACAAGTAATTCATTCTGCTGCGGGCATAGTAGGTATGATGCATCAGACAGCAGTCTTTACAGCAGGCATTGATCTTCGACTTACTTGGTTAACAACGTGTTTGCCACCTGCATTAGTCGCTGCTACAGTTTCTATGATTCTTACGCCTATGGCTTCTAATAAGTTATTATATCTAGATCCATTTTGCTTGATTAGTGATTTGGATTTAGAATTAATGCGATATAATCCAAACTGCTGGGCACTAATACCTCAGTTTACGGAAGTATTGGTAAATAGTGAACGTATTCCACAAGACTTTTCCTTAGAGAATTTATATTGTGTTGGTTCAGGAGCAGAATCTCTGAATAATAAACAAATTAGAAATATACAAAGATTCTTAAAGAATCATAAATGCAATGCATATTTTAGTGTGGGTTATGGTATGAGTGAGGGTGGATCTGGTTTTACTATACCATGTGAAGGAAAATCACTTGAAAATTGTTGCTGTGGAATTCCTATGCCATCTACGACTATTGGTATTTTCAATTCTTCAACAAATGAAGAAGTTGAGGCAGGAACGATTGGAGAGATTTGTAAGAGTGGTGCTGGTATTATGCTAAGTTTTCAGGATGAAGAGAGTACCCGTAAAGTATTAAAGTGTCATAAGGATGGAAAGGTATGGATTCATACGGGGGACTATGGTTATATGACAAAAGAGGGAATCCTTTATGTAATGGGACGAGGTTTACGTGAAAGAGCAACAGGGGGTTACTTATTTCCAGTCCCAATGGAAAATAAAGTAGTGGATTTAGAAGGCGTGAGGGATGCTTTTTTTGTGATTGTGCCGGACTTAGAAAATGAAGGGTACTATCTTCCTTATCTATACCTTGTGTTAGAAGAGGGAACGAGTTTAGAAAAAGTGCGAGAACCAATTTATAATGCACTTCAACCACATGAGCGACCAGTTGAAATTATACTTATTGATAAACGTCCATACTTTCATTTTAAAACCAATAGAAGAGGACTAGGGGAAAAAATAATTAGAAGTGCTATACAGAAAAGAAAATAGAAAAAAATAAAAAAAGAGCCATTACCGGACCAAATAGAACTTATATAGTCCGGTAACAGCTCTTTTAAAAACGAAGATTATTCTTCGTCTTCACCTAACATATCGTCATATTCCATATCATCAAGAATCATGTCGAATGCATCAGCAACTGCTTCGTATTCATCATCATCTTCGATATTGTCTAATTGCATTTCTTCTCCGTTTTTAGCAAAACGATATAAGTATACATCTTCAGATTCGTTATCTAATGGAAGTAAGGCAATATATTGTTTTTCAGCAACTGGGAAGATTGAAATTACTGCACATTCAAGTTCTGAATCATCATCTAAAGTAAGAGTTACTGTCATTTCTTCATCTTCTTGTAAGCCAAGTTCTAAATTAATATCTTTTTCAGTCATTTAATTTACCTCGTTATATTATTTAAGTGTGTAACATTCTAAATAGGAATTATTACCTAAACATCACTTATTATGAATGTAACAGAAATAATTTAAAAAAGCAAGGCATTAAAAGTAAAGTTATTTCATATAATGCGGTTAGAGAATAAAAAGACTGCTTATTTATGTGCATTTTATATGAATTCATATAGAATTCTTTGAGTTATTAGGTATAAAGTAGTAAAAAAACATTGACAATAAAGTAAAATAGCATAAAATAAGTAAGTGTAAATCTTTATAGAATGAGAGAGGAGAACATTTCGTGGTTACAACCAATGCTAATGATAGCAGACCAAAAGAAAATGCGCGCCGTGAGGACAACAGAGGTAACAGAGGTGCTAGTCAAAATAGGAGCTATAACAAGACTGAAAGATCCTATAATAAGTCAGAAGGAAATTACAACAAGAGCGATCGTCCATATAACAAGTCTGACAAACCATATAATCGAAGTGATAAACCATACAACAGATCAGATAAACCTTATAACAGAGGGGAACGTACTGAACGTAATGGAGAAGCTTCTGAAAGAGGCGAAAGAAGCTACAATCGTAGCGATAGACCTTATAACAAAGGCGAAAGAACTTATAATAGAGATGGTCAAAGCAGACCATACAACAGAGACGGTCAAAGCAGAGATGGTCAAA
>JAUNRX010000182.1 GCA_030539495.1 bacterium
AGCCACATGTCCCATCGGAGCTGCAAAGCATTTATTTAGATGACCGCAAGTCCATTTTGGGCATATAGGTTACTTATAGATAGGAAAATGCCCAATATTCAGACTAAAATTCTAAATTATCAAGAGAATTTTCCATATAGAAAATTTTCCTGTGAGAATGCCCACGAAATGCGTCGAACCTCGGGCATGTGGAAGCAAAAATTTCATATTTGCCCAATTTGAGAAAAAATCAATAAAAATCAGTGGAAAATTGGGCAAGGAAGCAAAAAAAAATCATATATGCCCAAAGTCTTGCACCGCCTAAAACTTCGGCCCGGGCAAAGGAAGGTGTCGCAAAAAACAGCGACATTCCCCATCAGCGCGGCAAAGTTTCTTCGACTTGAAGGTTTTGCACCCTCATGAATGAGGGGACAGGGGAGCCTAAGAGTGGGTAAAGCACACTTCGTTCTTAATTATTTTTATAGCGAAGGCTTGATTACAGCAGCAACAGCCTTAGCTTCTTCAATAATATCTTCCATTGCTTCATGAATATAAATTCCATTGCCGCTTGCGAAGATATCAGCACGGCTCGTCTGATAATTCTTATCCACTTTTGGACCGGTCGTTTCCGGATTAAGCACGATTCCGCTTCGCATGGCAACGATCCCGTCAGATAACCAGCCACTTGCAAAAATCAACGTATCACATTTTACATCGATCGTCTCTAATCCTTTTTTAATTACAAGACGCTCAATACGGCCATCGCCAAGGATTTGCGCAATGTCATAGCCATTGTAGAGTAAGGCCTCACTGGCAGGAGCAAAAGAAAAGGAATCATTTTTAGGATTAATGATCGTGCCTACTTTAATCCCCTTGCTTGTAAAGAGTGGTTCAATGGAGTCAAGATGTTTGGTACCATAGATTGCAATATTCTTTCCAAGACAGAGGTCTGGTTCAGAGGCAATCATCTTTGCAGTACCAAGGGAATAAGCTCCGGCAACCCGGTCACCAGGCATATTGAGTGGAGAACGGCCTTTTTCTTTCCCTCCATTTGCAAGTAAAATCTTTCTTGCATGGATTGCTTCTACACCATGTTCTGCACTAGTACAAATTACATTGCCTTCCGGAGAAATATTTAAAACCATGGTACTTAGTTTGGTTTCAATACCAGAAGCCTCGAATTCTTTCACTAACTCTTTTGCATATTCTTTTCCTGTCTTCTTTGAGTCTCTAAATACAGGATAGTCAGCAGTGTTTAGCATGCCGCCAACAACGATATTCTTTTCAATCACAAGGATATGTTTCATGCCTCGTTTCTTACATTCCATGGCAGCAAGCAGACCGGCTGGACCTGCGCCAATTACGATTAAGTCATAGTCTGTCATTTATTTCTCCTCCTTAAATCCGATTGCATTGGAACCAGGCTCATTTTTCATTACCTGATTGAGGGGAATATTTAATTCACGGCTGATAATCTTAGCGATTGGGAATAGGCAGCCAAGTCCCTGACAGCCACCAAGGGTAGCACGTGTTCTACGTTTTACTGCATCTACGGTATGGGCACCGATTGGACGGTGAATGGCTTCTACGATTTCCCCTTCTGTAATCAGTTCGCATTTACAAATAATCTTTCCGTAAGCTGGCTTTTCTTTGATTAAGGCATTTTTCTCGTCCACAGTCATTTTAGAGAACATTGGAATGCGCTTTCTTAAAGGATTAAAGTCAGTACGTTCCTTAAGAGGAAGAACTTTTGCAACTAGATTTTTTACATAGGCTGCGATTGCAGGAGCAGCGGTAAGTCCTGGAGAGTCAATCCCGATCAGGTTGATCATTCCTTTATTCCATTCATCTTCTTCAATAATAAAGTCACCCTGTTCTGTTCTAGGTCTAAGGCCTGAAAATGTAGTGAGCATTGCACTGACAGGAGTTCCAGGCACGCTGAAGTTTCCGGTAGCTAATAATTTTATTAATGCCTTTTTGGCAGTAGTTACATCTTCTTTGTCAGAAACAGTGATTGCATCTGGCCCAATAAGCAGATTTCCGTCACTTGTTGGAGTGACAAGAATTCCTTTTGTCGTCTCTGTTGGAACTTGGAAAATGGTAGTGGAAACATTACCACCCACAATTTTATTGAATAAACAATATTCCCCTTTTACAGGAGTAATCGTTGGTACCTTGTTACCAAGCAGTTTGGCAATCTGGTCACTATAAAGACCTGCTGCGTTGATTACTACTTTTGTATGAAGCTTGGTTACTTCATTTACAAATACATTGTAGGTACCATCTTCTAATTTTTCGATGGAAGTAACTTTGGAATTACGTAAGAATTGCACCCCATTCATGGAAGCATTTTCACCTAGGGCAATTGTAAGCTCATAAGGATTAATGATTCCCGAAGTTGGTACTTTAAGAGCAGCAATAATCTGGTCTGATAGAGTAGGCTCAATCTTTCTTGCTTCCTCTTTTGTTACGATGGATAGCCCTTGAACGCCTAACTGGGTTCCATTTTTATATAATCTATTTAAAGTTTCTACATCTTCATCTGTAAATGCCACGACGAGTGCTCCATTACGTAGAAATGTTACATCTAATTCTTTGGCAAGCTGGTCAAACAGTGCATTACCACGGGTGCAAAGCTCTGCTTTTAATGTGCCTTGTTTTTCATTGTAGCCGGCATGGACGATTCCGCTATTCGCTTTTGAGATGCCAGTAGCGATATCTTCATTTTTTTCGACTACATTTATATTTAATTTATAGCGGGATAGTTCTCTTGCAATTGCACATCCGACTACGCCACCGCCGATAATTACGATATCTAGCATTTATACTCCTCCAAATGTGTTGATTTTAATATGCCTGAATAGTTATACCACAATATACCATAAAATAAAATTATTTTAGTTTATGTTTTATATTTTGTCCAAATATATTGATATTACAGAATACGCAACAACCATAAAATGGAACAATTGTTATAATTGTGTGTACAATTACCTTAAGTTATTTACAGTGAAAAATTTCCATGCTACAATAGCCAGTATCATATATGGACAGAGAGTTCAAAAGAAAAGTGATAGGGAACACATAGGAGGAATAATGAGACGAGGGTTAGGATTTAAGGTAATAGCACTGCTAACAGGGGCAGCAGTCGTATATCTTCTCAGCATGGCGATTAATTTGTATGTATCAAGCATTGTATCAGAAGCAAGCCAATTAGTAAGTGAAGATTATGTAGCATTGCAAATGAAATATACAGATATTTCGGGAAAAATTCAGTCAAATATCAAAGAGGTATTTATGATGCAGGGCAGTGGAAAGCCGGCGGAGGGAAAACCGGATCAGGAACAAATACAGGAACAAGCACAGGAAGAAGTGCCAGAAGGAATTTCAAGTAATTTAGATGAATGTGCTACAAAGTTAGACGAATTAGAAGCTTTAGTGACTACAATTGACTGTAAGGAGGTTACGGCAGCATTCCAAGAGTATGAACAGGCAATGACAGCAATTATGGAAGTAGTTACAGAAAAACAGACAAGTCTTTCGGATATGGAGAAGGTAACCATTGATGATACGAGCATGACGGAACTTAGGGAAGTTTCGACCATGTACGATGAGGCATCAGAAAGCTTCCAGACAGTATTAGAAGAAGGAATTAAGGATGCTCAGGGCATTATTACAAGAGCGACAAGAAATTCTAATCTGATCAGTTATATTATGATGGCAGTATTTTTAAGTATTTTAGCTGCAATAGGAACGGCAATCCGATTATTGGTGATTAAGCCGGTGAAGAATACACAGAAAATATTATCTGAGATTATTAATGAAATTGAACAAAACAACGGTGATTTAACAAAACGTATCGATGTAAGCACAATGGATGAAGTAGGCGAACTGATTGTTGGTGTAAATAGCTTTATTGAACAGCTTCAGACAATTATGAAGACCATCAGTATCCAGTCCCATACAATGAATGCGTCCATCGAGACGATTACCGGAAAGGTAAATGACTCGACAGATAATGCAAACAATGTAAGTGCAGTTATGGAAGAGCTTACAGCAAGCATGCAGGAAGTATCCGCAGTGATGATGCAGATGGAACAAGGAGCAAATGAGATCCTATCTTCTGCCAATGAGATGTCTTCGAAGGCAAAGGATGGAGCCGCATTTATTGATGCATTTAAGAATAGAGCCGTAACTACTAATGGAGTAGTAGATAATGGGCTTGAAAGAGCAGAACAGGTAGTTGGCTCAATTAATGAACGACTAGGTGCAGCAATTAAAGAAAGCAAGAATGTTGAAAAGATTAAAGAGCTGACAAATGAGATTTTAAATATTTCCAGCCAGACCAATTTATTGGCTTTAAATGCTTCGATTGAAGCAGCAAGGGCAGGTGAAGCAGGAAAAGGATTTGCAGTTGTTGCAGAAGAAATTCGAGTATTAGCAGACAGCAGCAGAGATACGGCAAATAACATCCAGGCATTAAGTGAGCTTGTGATTGGTGCAGTTGACAACCTTTCTTCCAATTCCAATGAAATTCTTAACTATGTAACTACCACTATGTTAGATGATTACTCTAGGATTTCAGAGGTGCTGAATACTTATGTAGAGGACTGTGAAAGCATGGATGTCATTATGAGACAATTTAGTGAAAACTGTGTTGTATTAGAACAGACAATTGAAGAGATTACAACTGGAATTAATGGTGTTACAAATACAGTGGATGAATGTACTACAGGAATTACAGATTCTGCCCAAAATATCGAAACACTTGCAGCTTCTATCGTGGATATCCAGA
This sequence comes from bacterium, assembly GCA_030539495.1. GTDB lineage: Bacteria > Bacillota > Clostridia > Lachnospirales > Lachnospiraceae > KM106-2. The sequence continues at coordinate 4,775 of JAUNRX010000182.1, forward strand.
CAGAGACGGAAACAAATGGTGAAATTGCACTTCGATTAGAAAATGAATTAAATCGTTTTACTACTATATAAAAAGAAAAAGAGCAAACCTTACAAATAAAGTGAGGCTTGCTCTTTTTGTTTCTATACATTAATTAAGCTTGTTCGCTAATAAATTCTTCCATAACGCGTTCTGCGTTTTCTTTACAACGTCTGCAGCCTTTTGCAACATTAGTAGCTTCTTGAACTTCTTCAAAAGTGCTAGCTCCGTTTTCTACTGCAGTCTTGATATCCCCATTGCTTACTTTTCTGCAATGACATACTAATTTTTCTAAATTCATTTTATTTACCTTTCCAAAAACCCTATAACATCCTTAGAATAAACTAAATTAGGCCTAGATACAATATGCGATTTTTTCCAAATGACAGATTTATTAGCAGAGGACAAGGTATTAAACAGGCCTACTTATAGTATAAATAGATGAGTTCATCATAATGTGTAGAGATGGACAAAAAAGCTATGAAAATATTGTCACATTTTACAAAAATAAGTTCCAGATATTAATTTTGCTAAAAAAGTATTGCTTATATTTTAGCGTAGGTTATAATTAAAGAGTAGTTTTTAGCAAGAAATGAAACTACTTAATGTAGAAAAGTCACTTAAAAATTAAGAAAAGGAATAGGTGGTAGGAACATGAATAAGTTAGATATGTTATATGAAGGAAAAGC
>JAUNRX010000049.1:0-16483 GCA_030539495.1 bacterium
AAGCAGAGGACAAACCAATCTTTTTAAGTATTGGCTATTCGACATGTCATTGGTGCCACGTAATGGAGCGCGAGTCTTTCGAGGACACCGAGGTGGCCTCATACCTAAATGCCCACTTTATTGCAATCAAGGTAGACAAAGAGGAGCGTCCGGACGTTGACACAATTTATATGAATGTCTGTCAGGCAATGAACGGTCATGGCGGATGGCCGCTAACGATCTTAATGACCCCAGAGCAGAAGCCATTTTATGCAGGAACATATCTTCCAAAGCATTCAAGAGGACAGATGCTAGGACTGATGGAACTGTTGCAGGCCATTTCTAAGATGTGGCAGGAGGATCGAGAGAAGATTAATAATTCAGGCAATCGGATTACGGAACAGCTACAGCGTGCAGCCCAGAATCGTAAGTCCGAAGAAGAGCCTAGTAAACGACTTTTTGGTATGGCTTACAGTTCTATGAGGCGAGATTACGATTCCACATATGGTGGATTTGGAAGTGCACCAAAGTTTCCGACACCACATAATCTAATGTTTTTGCTTCGATATGCAACCACGTACAAAGATAAAATGGCAATGGACATGGTAGAAGGAACGTTGAATGCCATGTTTCGAGGAGGTATGAATGACCATATCGGTGGCGGATTTTCCAGATATTCTACCGATGAAAAATGGCTGGTACCTCATTTTGAGAAAATGCTGTATGACAACGCACTATTGGTGATGGCATATGCGGAAGCCTATCAGGTGACAAAAAATGAGATATATTCCTATGTAATCCAGGAAACGCTGCAATATGTTATGGCGGAAATGACCGACGAAGGTGGCGGATTCTATTGTGCACAGGATGCAGACAGCGAAGGAGAAGAAGGTAAGTATTATGTCTTTACACCGAAAGAAATCAAGGAAGTCCTTGGTGAAGAAGATGGCGAATGGTTTAATGCACAGTATGATATTACGGAAAAAGGAAATTTCGAAGGTGCAAGCATTCCAAACCTTATCGATCGCCCATTTATATTGGATGAGATTAAGAAGAAAAAAGAGCTCAGAGAAAAGCTCTACCAATATCGTCTAGGAAGAACCAAGCTTCATAAGGATGATAAGATTTTGACTTCTTGGAACAGCTTAATGATTATGGCATTTGCAAAGGCCTATCAGGTGCTTGGAGATGAGTTTTATCTGGCAGCAGCAAAGAAGGCATATGCATTTATCAATCAGACCATGCGTGATGAAGAAGACCGTCTGTATGTAAGGTACCGAGATGGGCACCGCTATGGACTTGGTAATCTGGAAGACTATGCATTTTTTAGCTTGGCACAGATTTGCCTTTATGAAGCGACCTTTGATCCAACGTATTTATTAGGAGCAGTCAAGGATGCTGACGATATGATACGGCTATTCTGGGACGAACAGGCAGGCGGATTCTATTTCTATGGAACAGATGCTGAGAACTTGATTATGCGTCCGAAGGAAGTCTATGATGGAGCAATTCCTTCCGGAAATTCTGCTGCAGCTTATGTCGTTGCCAAATTGGAGAAATTTACGAGAGAAGATCGTTTTATGGATGTTGCAAGAAAGCAGTTCCGTTTCCTAGCCGGAGAGATTGGACAGTATCCATCGGCCTATACCTTTGCCCTTTGTGCAATGATGCTTGATTTGTTAGAGGGAAAAGAGATTGTCTGCGTATTAAAGGATGAACTGGATCTGGATGAATTGCAGCAGCTTCTTATGAAGTATTTTATTCCAAATACCGTGGTGATTCCGATTGAGTCACATAGTCAGGAAGGGTTGAGCCTTGTGGCACCTTTTATTAAAGACTATAAGAAGCCGGTAGAGAAAAGTCAGTTTTATGTTTGTGAAAATGGCAGCTGTCAGGCACCATTTAGCGGAATTGAAAAATTAAAAGAATACTTTTCTCAGATTGGAGAAAGTTAAGCATAAAAATCCAACATTTTTCAACACAAACTATCATTCATGTGGTATACTAATACTCTTGAGACAAGAAAAAAATAAATTAGAATAGAAAAATCCATTGGATTTTAGATAGGATATAGCATGAAATTTACTGAACTTAATTTAATTGACCCTATTGTAACTGTATTAGAGCAGCTTAACTATACAGAGCCAACTCCAATTCAGGGAAAGACAATTCCTCTAGCATTAGATGGAAAAGACGTACTTGGATGTGCACAAACAGGAAGCGGTAAGACAGCAGCATTTGCATTGCCAATCTTACAAAAGCTTTCCAAAGAAAAAAGCGAAAACATTCGTGCGCTTATTATGACTCCAACAAGAGAGTTAGCAATTCAGATTTGCGAAAATATCGAGCTTTATGCAAAAAATCTTGACGTAACGACTGGTGCCATTTACGGTGGTGTTTATCAAGATGAACAAGTGAAGATGTTAAAAGCAGGCGTGGATGTTTTAGTTGCAACTCCAGGACGTTTATTAGACTTAATCAATCAAGGATTTATTTCATTAAGCGACGTGGAAGTATTCGTTTTAGATGAAGCCGATCAAATGCTTGATATGGGATTTATCGTGGAAATCAAGAAAATCGTTAACATGATGCCTAAGAGCCGTCAGACATTGATGTTTAGTGCGACAATGCCAAAACCAATTGAACGACTTGCAGATACTATTTTAAATAATCCGGAAACGGTAATGCAGGATGCGGTAACATCCACAGTAGATACAGTTAGCCAGTCTGTTTACTATGTTGATGCGGCTAATAAATTAACACTTCTTACTTCTCTTATTAAAAATGGAGATGTGAAAAATGCAATTGTATTTACAAATACTAGACAGGAAGCTGAAGTAGTTTCGAAACATTTACTTAGCTGTGCAGTTCGTGCTCGTGCAATTCATGGTTTAAAGAATCAGGCTTCCAGACAAGATGCGTTATTACAATTCAAAAATGGAAAAGTAAAAGTATTAGTTGCTACGGATATTGCGGCAAGAGGACTTGATATCTCCAAATTATCTCACGTATTTAACTATGATATTCCAGATAGCGAAGAGACTTATATCCACCGTATCGGTCGTACAGGTAGAGCAGGTGAAGAAGGTCATGCAATCAACCTTTGCGATATCGATGATATGGACAATTTCAGAGCAATCGAACGTCATATCGGCAAAACGATTACAATGTTAAAATCAGAATGGCCAATGACAATCTTCCAAAAGACGAAAAAGGTTGTAAAACAGACTAAGAAAGTGGAAGAAGAACCAGCAATTCTTGATGTTAAAAAAGTAAAAGACGTTTCCCTAAACGGAAAAGCATTTACAAAGAAAAAGAGATATACACCATATAGCGGCAAGAGCAAAGCAGAAGGTGGAAAAAATAAAGACGGCAAAGGGTTTGGCGGAAGAAGTAAAGATGGCAAGTCAAAAGACGGTAAATCTTACAACTGGAAGTCAGCAAACGGCAAGCCAGCCTACGGAAAGAAAAAATCCAACCGTAATGAAAAATAGATAGTGTAAAAGATACAAGCCAGTGGTTAGCGGCGCAGTCAAAGAATGAGTTGACTTATGCAGAGGCTGCCACTGGCTTTTTTTAGTTTCTATGGGGAAGAAGACCGTTTTTGGGTAGCAGACGAAGTTTATGTCCTTCTATACCCAAAAAGCAGAAAAATCTCATAGTAGAAGAGGAAAATTGGGTATAGGGACAAGTTTCTAGTTTCCAATACCCAAACATGTCGCCAAAGCCCAAAAAAATTAGGAGCAACCAAGCGCAGAATATAAAGAAAAAACAGCCGAGACACCCCTTCGTCATAAAAATGTAAGGTTTTCAGAAGATAAAATTGAGACTTTATATATAAGAAACAAAGATATCATGTCTTATACTGGAATAAAATAGGCAATAATATAGAGAACCAAGTATTAGGAATGATAAGGAGTTGAGAATATGAAAGCAGTGAAAAGAATGTTTAGGATCGTTTTGAGTATCGGTCTACTTGTAGGCGCCTATATTTGGATCAATGGATTTCAAGGAGTAGAAAATACAGAGCAAGAAATTGAGCAGTATGCAAAGACAAATGGAATTAATATATCGGAATATCCGGAGGCTCTGATTACCTTATATGAACGCAATCCTGATGCCAAGGACTTTGTCTTAGGATACCCAGCAAATAAAAATAAAGTGCATACCATTAATTTATCAAGCTATAAACAAAGTAAGGGTGTCCCATTACTAATGCAATGGGATGAAAGCTGGGGCTATGCAGAATATGCAGGCGATATGATTGGATTATCCGGTTGTGGACCAACCTGCCTGTCTATGGTGTTACTTTATGTAAAGGGTGATGTGAATATGAATCCAAAGACCGTAGCAGACTTTGCAACGGAGGAAGGGTATTCTATCCCAGGAAAGGGCACCGACTGGGCGTTATTTACCCAAGGAGGCAGAAAGCTTGGATTAGATGTAACGGAACTTCCTCTAGATGAAAATCGAATTGTAAGAAATCTAAAAGTGGGAAATCCAATTATTTGTGCTATGGGCCCTGGAGACTTTACGACTACGGGACATTTTATTGTACTGAGCGGTTATGAGGATGGAAAAATTAAGGTAAACGATCCAAACAGCTATAAAAATTCTGAAAAGTTATGGGACTATGAGGAGATATCCGGACAGATTAAAAATCTTTGGGCATATCGATAGTATTCAAAACACTATAAAACGACAAAAACATACAAAATTATACAAAATGTGTTGACACTAAATCCTGCCAACTTATATACTTATAATAACGGGGTATGCCATACAAAATATCATGTTAAGGGAAACGTGATAAGTAGGGAGTATATTAGGGAGGATAGAAATGAAAACAAAAGCGAGAAATACGACAATTCGTATGAGATTATCAAGGCAAGTAGGTACAATTGTAGCAGCAATTCTATTGGTTGTAACAGTGGTTACGGCATTTACTATTTATACAATCCTTGATCGAAGCAGCAGAAAACAGCTTGTAACAGAAGCAAGTTACTTTGAATCAGAACTGGAAGGCTGGACAGAGGGCATACTAAATCAAGTAAATACCATTTTATTTACAGTGAAAAATTTAGGGATTGCAGATGACAGCAAGCAACTGATGGGATTTTTACAAGCAACGACTTCATTAAATGAAGACATGCCAACCGGAATTTTTGCCGGAAATGAAAAAGGGGAATGTTTAGATCCCTCTGGCTGGGTGGCAGATGCTTCTTTTAATGTAAAAGAACGACCTTGGTATATTGATGGTAAGAATCGTGAAACAATGGAATTTGGTACGCCGTATTATGGAGAAAATTTAAAATCCAATATGGTGACTGCATCAGCACGTGTTGATGAAAATACCGTACTTGGAACGGATATTCTTCTTGAAAGCATTGAAAAGCAAATTGAGGCCCTTGAAATAGCAGGAGGCGGATATGGCTTTGTATTAGATGCAAAATCAGGATTTATCATTGCGCATAAGAATAGAGAGTATTCCGGAAAAAGTGTAAATGACGTGGATGATACAATTATTCAATTAGCATATGAAAATAAGGATCTTACAAACCAAGTATTAGATCTTAGTGATGAAACTATGAACTATTTTGTATCATTAAATCCAGTAGAGGGAACGAATTGGATTCTTGTTACTTGTGCGAATAAAGGTGCTATTGTTAAAACATTACGTACCGTGATTATAGCAATTATGACCATGTCAGTCTTATTTATTCTTATAGCAGGTGGAAGTATTTATTTAAATGTAAAACGAATTATGGCACCATTAACAGACCTTACAACGGTCATTACTGAAATTACGGCAGGCAATTTCGCAGTGAAACCTGTAATTAAGGGAAATGATGAGATTACAGTAATGTCAAAGGCATTAGAAACCTTTATTGTGAATATGCGAAGCAGTATTGCAGACTTAAGCGCAGTATCCCAAGTGTTAACGGCAGAGTCTGATAGCAGTACAGAGATTTCAAATGGAATGAATGATGCAGCAGATTCTCAATCAGAGGCAATGAAACAGTTAAATTGTACGGTAGAGGAACTTGCACGTTCTATCGAGGAGATTGCAGATGATGCTACCCTTCTGGCAACAACCGTAAATGATGTCAATCACCAGGGTCAACAGGCAATGGAGACGATTATGGAAACAGTTTCTGTAACAGAACAGGGAAAAGAAGCAATTGAACAGGTTTCCTCTAAGATGCATACGATTGATGCTACAATGCAGGAATTAGACCGTGTGGTAAAAGAGGTTGGAGAGTCTTCCAACGAAATCAATTCCATTACGGCGATGATTGGAAGCATTGCAAATCAAACCAACCTATTAGCTTTAAATGCAAGCATTGAAGCAGCAAGAGCAGGAGATGCAGGAAAAGGATTTGCAGTAGTTGCAGCAGAAATCGGTAACCTTGCAACTTCAAGTACAGATGCTGTTAAGAAGATTGAAACTTTAATCACCAGAGTATGTACGCAGGTACAGGAAGTTGTTGAGAAGACAGCAGATTCCGTAACAAACATTAGTGAAAGCCGAGTGTTGGTTGAGAACACGGCAGACACATTTATGAATATTTACGGTAATGTAAATAGTACAAGCGAAAGACTTGTTACAGTTACAAATAAGATTGGTGAGCTAGATCAAGTTTCAGCTAATATGGCAGCAATTACGGAAGAACAGTCTGCCGGAACGCAGGAAATCCTTGCGACTTCAGAAGGTGTATATAATCAATCTCTTGTGATTACAAAAAGCAGCGAGACATTAAGTGAAACGGCAGTAAAGCTACACTTAAGTGCAGAGAATATCAAACAATACACAGAAACATTTACAATATAGAATAAAGTGAGGAGTTCCTATTTGACAGGGACTCCTTATTTTGTATTCTTCATACTTTATGAATAAATAGATTGTAAGAAAAAAATGGAAAAGGTATAATGAAGGGGATAGAAACATAACCATCGGGAGGAAACATATGAAGTTATTTAATCGAGAAAAAAAACAAGAAGAAACAAAGCAACAAGAAGTACATACAGAGCTAGAGAATAAGGAAGAGATAATGGCTACTGCTCAAGCAGAAGAAGAGCAAGAACAAGCGCCAGATCCAGAAGAAAAATTAAAAAAAATCGCCATGCTACGTGTGATTTATAGAGAACTGCTAGAAGAACTTTCTATTGCAGAAACTATTCATGTAATCAAGTACCTTGAGGTGTTTCAAAAGGCATCTCCACTTGAAAATTACGAAGACAACCATACTGTAGTAGCACAGACTATTTTTGAAAAAATAAAAGAGGCACCTGTACTTTATGTAATGTTTGATGATAAGACCGAGCTTCCATTTGTAGCAACCGGATTTGCTGAGCTTTACTCCAAAAAGGAATATGCAGAACAGGCAGTTTCCCATTATGCAGAACAGTTCCGTTCTTTATCCATAAGGGAAGTAACGAAGGAAGATACCAAATGGCTTAACGGCGTGAATTTATTTGCATATTTCTACTATCTTGGTATGGATGAAATGCTGATTGATAACGGACAGCAGGCATTTGCATTTAAGAGAGAGGAAATCTTAGAAACACCGGATTGGAGCAACCTAGATGCAGAAAATAAGCCTGTACTTAATGGGGACTTAAGATTCTGGATGAACGTTTATCTTGAAGAGGCTCGCTGGGAAGTCAGCTATGAGGGACATGAAGAACGAGTAAATCAGTTAGAAGAGGAGATGGTAAAACGCTTACTGCCAGCAAGATTTTTAGTACCAGTTGTAACTGATGAGGAAACCGGCCAAGTAACAAAAGTTGCAACCTTGTCCAATACCAATAAGGAAGCCTTTCTTCCAATGTTTACAGACTGGTTTGAATTCGATAAGGTATACGATCAAGAAGTGTGGAATGCAATGGTAATCTCATTTCAAGAGGGAATACAATATGGTTTAAGATGTACTGGCCTCGCAATTAATCCAAGAGGTGAAAATATCATGATGAGTAAAGAGATTATGAAAAAGAGATTTCCAGAACTTATTTCAGTTGAATAGGAGATGTTAATATGTCTGAACAAAATATTGTGCTGTATCATAAAGTCAGAGACAATGAATGTATGTGGAGCGGCATCGAAGACATGTTTTGTGATTATAGTAAACAAACAATTCCAGATGCATTTTTCTTAGCATTCACGGGGATGGGAAATTTCATATATGAGAAAGGAAGAAACCAGAAGAAAAAATTGGTACAATGGAATGGTGGTAAGGTAAAGGACATGTACCGTATGGGAGCTGATATCATTGGTTATGACTATACGGCAGTCCAGGCAGCTACTTCAGAAGAGGCACTAGCATTTGCAAGAGAGCGGATCGAACTAGGAAATCCTGTAACATTAGGATGTGTAGACCTATATGAAATCCCATATTTTAAGAGTCTGTATAAAAAGGTACATATACCGGGCCATTATGTGATGCTAACCGGTTACAACGAGGAAGAGAAAAAAATGTATCTATTGGATGGAGGAAAAGAGGAACTGCAGGCCTTATCCTATGAGATATTAGAGCGTGCAATGAAGACAGAGGGCAATTTCCAAGACGATGTCAACGTACTTTATCAATTCCAGTTCCATACGCCATTTAAGGAAGTAAGGCAGATTGCAGAGGAAGGATTTCATATGAAAGCGAAAACTGCACTGGAGGGAAATGATCAGGGAAGAGGAATTGCAGGAATGCATCTGTTAGCGAAAGAGTTTTCAGACTGGAAAAAGGAGTGCAGTGATAAGGAGTATGTAGAAGCTTTACATTATATGCTTCAATTTGCAGGGGATGTACCATCTTTGCCTGGGCGATTAGAGGGCCGAGTAGAAGAATCACGTCATTGGGCATCCAGAAAAAGACTTGCCAATGTACTGTCTTATTTTTCTGAAACCTTGGACCATCCGGATTGGAAAAAAGCAGCCGATACATTCTTAGAGAGTGGAGCACTGATTGCGCAGATGGTTGAACAGATTACGTCCTACTTACTAAATGAAATAAATGGACTAGAGGAAATTCCTGGCTTGATAGATCAAATTGCAGATAAGGAAGAACAGGCATATACCTATTTATTGAAGAAATAAAGGAAATAATTTCATATACTAAAAATTCCTTTTTGCTGTATCATAATAAAAAAGATAAACTTACAAATTACAGCAGAAGGTGTATAAATGCATAAATATAAAATTGGGCAGTTATCGAAGACAATGGGTGTGTCCACACATTTATTGAAACATTATGAGAAATTTAATCTGGTATCTCCGGTAAAAGATGATTCAACCAACTATCGTTATTATGATATCGGACAGTGCATTAAGATTATTGCAAGTAAGAAATATCGCAATATGGGATTTCCACTAAAGGATACAGAGCTGCTGATTAATGCGATGGATGATGATGCAATCAACCAGGCAGTGGAGAACCAGATTAAATCATTAGAAGAACAGATCAAAGAATTAGAGCAGCAGAAGTATATGGCAATGCAATATAGACAGGACAGTCAGGATCTGGACCGAAAGCTAGGGCAATGGTATGTGGAAGAACTAAAGGAATTCTATTTTATAAAACAGACCAATGGACGTGAGTTGATTGAAGAGAACACATTAGAAGAGATGGGAAATAATCTGCTTGACTGTATTCCAGTTGCTAAGTCAATAGTTCAGATTATGGCTTCCAGCTTTATTGAAGATAAGGTTGAGTACCACTGGGGCCTTGCCATAGAAAATGAAAAGCTTTCCCATATCAATAACTATAAGTTTGATTTAAACAAGGACTATAGCAATATTTATAAGATAGAACAGCAGCGTGCCTTTGTGACATATGTTAAAGTAGAGTCACCTTATATGGGAAATGGGCGTCTGAAGGAGGAAATCCTTAAGAAGTACCAGATGTTTGAGGTAAGCTTAACAAAGGATGCATATGCAGAAATGATTAAGGCTGAGAATGTGAAGGACACTATGATTCACTACTTCCGAGTAGTCATTCCATTATAACCCGTGTGTGACACTCAGCTTTGCTCCGCTAGGAGAAGAGATTAATAAGAGGAAAAGATAAAGGGATGTTATTTGATAAGAATAACATCTTTTTTTATGCAAAAAATGTGAACAATTACCATCTTTTTGTATTGACTTGAGTGTTACCTCTAACTTTACAATTAAACTTGTTAAAAATAAAACGATAAATAAATAACGATTTATTTGGAGGGTATTTAGGAATGTTTAAGAAGAAACTTATGAAAAGCTTTGTATGTGTAGCTTTAGCTTGCACATTAATGACATCAATCGTAGGATGTTCAAGTGACAAAAAAGAAGAAGCAAATGCTGGTTCTCAAACTAGTACAGTAAGCTTAAAAGCTGGTACTTATACTTCAACTCAAAAAGGTAATGGCGGAGATGTTACTGTTGAAGTAAAATTATCTGATAATAAAATTGAAAGCATTACAGTAAAAGATCATAAAGAAACACCAAACCTTGGTGATACTGCAATGGATTCCCTAATTGAGAAAATCGTAGCAAACCAAACAGTAGCTGTTGATGCAGTAACTGGTGCAACAAATTCTAGTAATGCATTAACTGAAGCAGTAAAAGACTGTATCAAACAAGCAGGTGGAGATGAAACAACATTTGCATCTGAAGTAAAGAAAACTGGCGTTAATGAAGAAATCTCTACACAAGTAGTTGTAGTTGGTGGTGGTGCTTCCGGTACTGCAGCAGCTCTTCAAGCAGTAGGAGACGGCGCAAAAGTAGTTTTAGTAGAAATGACACAATCCCCAGCTGGTCAAGGTACTCAAGCAGGTGGTATGTTCGCAACTAGCTCTACACAACAAAAAGAAACAAAACAAACTTACAGCAATAAATGGGTGTATGATCAATTCGTACAAACAAGTAACTATACAGCAAATGGTGGATTATTAACAAAAGTAATCCAAAACTCCGGTAGTACAGTAGATTGGTTAATTGAAAATGGATGTAAATTAACATTAGCATTACCAGGTACAGGTGGTTACCAAGAACACGTGGAAACTCATCCAGCTTCTTTAATCCACGGATATACAGAAGGCGGTACTCAAGCAATCACTAACTTACATGCTTCTATCGTTGAAAAGGGTGGAGAAGTATTATACTCTACAAAAGCAACTGAACTTATCATGAAAGATGGTAAAGTAGCTGGTATCAAAGCGGAAAAAGAAGATGGCGGTATCTTAACAGTTAACGCTGATTCTGTAATCTTAGCTACTGGTGGTTTCGGTGGAAACGAAGAAAAAGTTGCCGAAACATTTGGTGAAGGATTCGGTGTAAGCCGTATCGCAACAAACATTGGTACAGGTATCGAACTTGCAAAAGCTGCTGGTGCAGATGCTGATTACGAAGATGCAATCACAATGCACTATGGTGTAAGCCGTGGTGGTACAGGCTGGGGTACTACTTTAAACTCAGCATTATTAAATCCATTCTTACATGTAGATGTTGATGGTAACCGTTTCATGAACGAAGAAGATTTCATCTTTGAACCAATCAAATCTTCTGATGTAATCAAATCTTTACCAACAAATACTGCTTATGAAATCTTTGATGAAACAATGATTCAAACAGTAAAAGAAAAAGGTACAATCGGCCTTAGCGAACAATACCCAGGTAAGTTAGCAACTGATCCAACAAAATTCATCGAAGTTGGTCATGAAATCGATACTTCAAAAGCTGCAGCAAATACAAAAGTTCCAACTGATTTAACTGCAGATATTGAAAAATACATTGCAGAAGGTACAATCGTAAAAGCTGACAGTGTAGAAGAATTAGCTGAAAAATTAGGAATGTCTAATTTAACAGAAACAATCAACCGTTACAATGAATTATGCGCAGCTGGAGAAGATACAGATCACTTCAAAGACGCAAAATACCTTGATAAGTTAGAAGGTACTTTATACGCAGTAAAAATCACTCCATCTGTATTCTTAGGAACACTTGGTGGTATCGAAATCAACTCTGACTGTGAAGTATTAGATAACAACGGTAAAGCAATCGAAGGTTTATATGCAGCTGGTGCTGAAACAAATGGTGCATACGGTAACTCTTATGTATTCTTTGAAGGTGGTACTTTAGGTTACGCATACGGAACTGGTAGAATTGCTGGACAAACTGCAGCAAAAGCAGTAACTAAATAGTTTTATAGTATTTATTTGATATATATAATTTTCTTTTCATATTAACATTATTAATAGAGAAAGAAGGTGTCTCACTCGGGCACCTTCTTTTTGTTTGCTTTTTTGTAGGAAACAGAGAAAGAATAATTATCGAGCAACGGTAAATCGTATTCTTTTTCACAGTAAGAAAGAAAAAAATATGAAAATTATGGTATAATATATATAGACAAGTATTCATGTACATGCTTTATTTCATTGTTTAAAGGAGGCGTTTGTGAATGCATATTGATATATGGAGTATTATTGGTTTTGTAATTATTATTGCAGGATTTGGATATGCCATATACGATGAGTATTTTAGAGCGTAGACAGTTTTTATAAAACTGGGACAATACGAAGGATATAAAGCAGAGGATAAGAAGAAAATCTAAAATAGGCGGAAGAAAGGTAATGAATTCCTTCCGCCTACTTTTATGAAGGAGCATTAAATAATAGCTCAGGAATAATCGAGTTTGATCCGGCATTCGAGCCAGGAGCAGAAGAGTTAGAAGAGTTTGAAAAACAGTTTCCACCTAAAGTGAAAGGGGGTGCTTCATATGCGAAGTGAAAAAGAAATGTATGATTTGATTTTGGATATTGCAAATAAAGACAGCCGTATTCTGGCAGTCTATATGAATGGCTCTAGAACTAATGTGAATGCACCAAAAGATTTATTTCAGGATTATGATATTGTCTATGTGGTAAAGGACATAAAGCCATTTATTGAAGAGAAGGCATGGATTCACAAGTTTGGAGAAATCCTTTATATGCAGTATCCGGATGAGTCACCATATGAGCCAAATGATAAGTCCAATATTTATGGATGGCTAATGCAGTTTACCGATGGCAACCGGATTGATTTACATGTGGAAACTGTAGAACATGCAAAAGAACATATTACAGAGGACAAACTTTGTAAGATCTTAATGGATAAAGAAGACATACTCCCTAAGATACCGGAGGCAACCGATGAAGACTATTATACCAAAAAGCCAAGTGAGGCAGAGTTTTTGGCTACTTGCAATGAGTTTTGGTGGTGTACCAATAATGTAGCAAAAGGCCTTTGGAGAGAGGAAATACCTTATGTTCAGGATATGGTAAACTTTCATTGCAGGCCACAGCTTACCAAGCTTTTATCATGGAAGATTGGCATTCTTACAGACTATTCGGTCAGTGTGGGGAAATCAGGTAAGTATATGAAACGCTGGCTCAAGGAAGAAGAGTGGAAGGAGTATATTGCTACTTATTTTGGCGGGGATCTTGAAGAAAGCTGGGAGGCTATGATGCGCATGTGTGACTTATTTGAACAGACAGCCAAGTATGTTGGTGAAAAGCTACAGTATACATATCATGTGATGGAAGCTCATAATGCTCGTACCTATTTAAATCATGTGAAGACGCTACCAAAGGATGCAAAAGAAATATGGTAGCAAGCAAATAAATTCAATAGAGTAGGAAGAAACGCCTGTAGAATGGAGAAAAACATTTTACAGGCGTTTTTAGCTGTTGACAATAATTGGTATCAGTACTATGATAAATAAAAATGACATTGTGTCATTAAAAGGAGAGAGACGATGCCTAAGGTTACCGAAGAATATATTGAGGAAAAGAAAAATTTCATTATGGATATTGCAATGGAGTTGATGAAAAAAATACCCCTGTATCAGATTACAATGCGTGACTTTATAAAAAGGATGGGATGTAGTCAGGGCATGATTTATCGATATTATAAAGGTGTAGATGAAATTTACCTAGATCTTATGAATCGTGAAATTGCGGAGATTGACATAAGAAATCAAATCTCTTGTTGTTTGCAGGAAGATATTGCGGAAAATGAAATGCTGCGTAAGTTATTTAATCTGCTAGGAGAGTACATAGTATCAGTACAGCAAAAAATAGGTGGAAAGTTTTATTATGAACTGCTAGTTACCTATGCATTTGATGAAAAGAAGCAAAAGGAATTGCTACCCCAATTGTTGTTAAAACAAAATCTAATGTTTATACAGTCACAGATTGTCGACTATATTATGGAAAAGGTTGAGACTGGTCGTTTGGCACTTCAACTACCGATTGAACAATTGGCAATCTATGTTGGAGATACTATTGATGGAATTAGTAATCATGGGGCACTAATAGGCAAGGATGATGTGGCGTCCATTAGACCGCAAATGATGCAGTTATATGAAATGGTTGGGGAATATGTAATAACAAAAGTGAATAGCAATGGGAAGGAGAATGTTGATGAGTGAGAATAGCAAGATTTTAGTCATTAATACACTAGACAAGGGGCTGGCGGAAAATATATTGCCACTTTTTACAGAGGCAGAGATTGTAAATACCAATAGCTATAAAATCAGTCCTTGTATTGGCTGTAACAGCTGTTGGATTAAGACACCCGGAAAATGTGCAATAAAAGATGATTATGAAGTGTTGTTTCAGAAAATACTTTTGGCAGACAAAATTGTATTTCTAGCGGAGGAACGGCTAGGAATGGTATCTTACAAAATGAAGAATATCATCGACCGGATGATTGCGGTTGCTGTACCATACACCTGTATCAAAAATGGACAGACAAGACATTGTGCTAGATACAAGAAATGCTGGAAGCTTATGTTGGTAGTTGTAAATGGGACGAATATGCCGTATCTTGATGATTGGATGGAACGAGTGGCAATTAACTTTCATTCACAATCGTTAGGGACATATCAGAGTTTGGAAAGGGAGAAAATAGAGAATGCATTATACAATTGTTAGCTGTTCACCACAGAATAAGGCAAGGAGTAGTAGTTCATGTATTGCAGCATGGGTGCAAGAGGTATTGGAAAATGCAGATATTTATTACATAAATGATCGAAAAAAATGGAAGATATGTGCGGATGCAATTTTACAAAGTGAAAATGTAATCTTTGTGATACCGCTGTATGTGGAAGGGGTTCCAGGCATTATGTTGGAGTTCCTTGAAACATTAGATCCAGAGAAAAAGAAAGCAGGCACAATGTCATTTATACTTCAGGGAGGATTTGAAGAAGCCAGCCAGCTTAGAACGGCAGAGAAATATTTGAAAACACTGCCCTCCTATTTTCATTGTGAATATGGTGGCACGTTGCTAAAAGGCGGAATGTTCGGTATGGCTTCCATGCGAGGCAAAAAGTTTAAGGAAGAAATGAAAAAATGTTATATGGCAGCAATGGAGGAGTATAAGAAGAAAAATTATTTTGATGAAAAGACTGTAAAGGAGTTTGCAGGTCCAGAGTATTATTCAGCGGGAATGATTCGATTAGCAAAACTTGTGACACCGCTAAATCGACTTGTGTGGTTCTTTATGGGAAAACGAATGGGGGCAACCACTTCATTAAAGAGTAGACCATACAAATGCAATTAGCAGGCAATCAAAATTTCATATATTAAAAAATAACCATTCTTGCAGGGATGGTTATTTTTTGTTTACGGAAGTGATTTTAGATCAGATATAAATGTAACTTACACCATGCAGATGCATCTTATAGGGGGGAATAGGCAGGTTGAGTGGAAACTGATTACCCTAAACCCTTCTTTGCATATACTGAACGTATAAAGAAGGTTTTAAAGAAAGCGTGTAAGGAGGATTTACAATGAAAGAGACTATGGTGCAAAGAAGAGCAGAGGCAATCGGTAATGGTATGGCATTAGTATTAGGGCTGGCATTTTTAGGTGATTTATTTGAATTATGGAATTTTAATCCTTACGATGGATGGTGTGTGCTGTTTTTGTATATTCCTGCAATTACTGGATTTATTAAGAAAGGAATTACATCTGGTGGAGTGCTGCTGACACTTACTGCGATTGTCTTAACTGTTGGAATTTTTACTGAGATTGATGGGCGTATTTGGGGGGCGGCCTTACTTATTTACCTTGCCTTTTTAGGAGGACGATCGGTTTATCGAAAATGGAATGGTGAGACTGAAGTACTTGCGAACCCTGATAAAAAGTGATAGACCATAAGTAGTATACAAAATAGGGGGGAACAAAATGAAAGCAAAGCCAACCTTTGAATAGGAGAAATGTGCTGCATGTGGCCATTGCGCAGCAATCTGCCCAATCGAAACTATATTATTGTTCAAGATGAAAAACGAATTCAGGAGATGACAGAGGTAATTTTAAAGGCATATAAAAAAGTACTACATAGTTTGAACCCATTGGTTATGGGGATGATTCGTATATTGGATAAGAGCGGCTATGAAGAACTTTCAGGAATGAAGCTCAGCTTTCAACGGCTGCTAAAAGAATAAAAGGCTATGGGATTTTTGCCATTGCCGCTCTTGGGTATGGAAAATACAAGTAT
>JAUNRX010000049.1:16583-21472 GCA_030539495.1 bacterium
AAAAGGCTATGGGATTTTTGCCATTGCCGCTCTTGGGTATGGAAAATACAAGTATCAGAAAGAAGTGATATATGCTACTCCTGATGTTAAGTTTTTATAGGAGAAATCCTAAATAGAAAAAAGACCAAACAAGTAAGAGAACTTTCTTTTTTGTTTGGTCTTTTCTTATTCAAAAATTTATTATACTGATCGATAGTCTTTTTGCTATTGAATAAAGTTTAGTTTACTTTCCAAGTAGAATTTCCATCGGTAAATGTCATATTTGCCATAGGGACACAAGCTCCTTTTTGGAAGGTAGCTGGAGATGGGAAGAAAACCGTACCTACGGAAGTTCCGCTTACTTCTTGCAACACATGATTCCACATAGGAACTGGTTGATTTTTTACAATGTCAGAAGTATAGCAAAACGGTTTATTAAGTAGTTTTAAGTCGGTACATTCATGTAACCAGTAGCCGGCACGAGTTAAAGAACCGGTTACCGTATAGGCGCCCCCTTCGGTCATGCTTTTCTTTAGGGCAGCAAGAATTCCATTTGCCAATAAGAAGCCTGGAATATAGTCAAGAGGAACACCATTTAAGTTCACAGGAGTCTCTTTCGAACCATTACGAATGCTAAGTCCTGTAATATCTTCTGCAAGAGGAGCCCAGCCCGGACGAGTCTTCCATACGGAGTCAGAGAAGCACATTAGATTTCCATAAATAACATTAGGATTTAGTGTATGGATATCTTCCGGAGATAGTCCAAAGTGATCGAGAGCGCCTTGCTGATAGGAGGAAACGACAACGTCGGCTTGCTGAATTAATTCTTTTACTTTGGCAAGTTCCTCTGGGTGGTTAAAATCTAATTGAATTGAGTTTTTACCAGCCCATCCATCTAACTCAAGCATGGCCTGTTCCTGAGCTTCAAATTTACCACGCCTTACTAAAAGAACGTCTGCACCTTGTTCTGCCAAGATTCTTGTACAAGCAGGTCCTGCAATGATATGGGTTAAGTCTAATACTTTAACACCGGAGAGTGGGCCACGTTTGCTTGTCATTCCATAGTGTTTCACGGGGGTATCCGCAATCTTTTCAAGACGGAAAAGAGGCATGTCACAGACCGCTTTTCCTACATCACTTGCTTCCCATTCCTTGCGGTCACGAAGGATACAGCCACACGCACCACTGTCAAAAGATTTATTTTCTAAATCAGCAGCGTCGAATTGCTTTATAGCAGCAGCCACATCTTTTTTATCTTTTCGTAAGGAACTCATGGTAAATTCATCTGGAGATTTATGTAGCTTTAAGACATTCATCATTTTTGCTTTCTGAGTCTCATAGTAGACATGAGCGGAAAAATAACGTCCATCCTTTGTTTGGTACTTATAAAAGGAACCGTTTAAGGCATTATTTACTCGCATGGCAGAGTTACAACGTTCTTTTAGGAACGTCTTATTGCCAAAGTAGCCCATCATATAGAGGCGGATTACTTGAAGTCCGGCAAATCCCACATCACAAAGAATCGGATTTTCATTTTTCACGCCATCACGAATGGACTTAATGTCATTTGCTTGGGCAGCATTTAAGGCAAGGACGGCAGCAGCTGGTCCAGTCTGGATGACTGCTTCCTCTTTAAATAAACGGCGGACTGCTTTTAAACGAAGATGGCAAAGGACCACGCTAACAAATCCAGGAAAGGGATTCTTTCTATAGCAGGCACGTTTCATTTGTTTTACCTGACCATCGGAAACATGAAAGCTTACCTTGGTATCGGTTTCAATTCCCGTCTGTTGTTTTAAATTCTCAAAGCAGAGTCTGGCATCTTCCGCTTTTTTTCTCATAATTGTATTATCCATAGATAGCACCTTTCTTTGTTCATAATTATAGTTCCATTGCAAGACGGTAGGCTGCTCGGGTTGCCTCTAGGACACGTGCAGCTTTAAAGCTATCACCGATATTGTGGATTTCATCAGCCACGTGGTGCTTTACTGCTTCATAATAAAAACGGTCATCGGCACGTCCACCCATTGCAAGAATGACTACATCAGCTTTTAAAGAAATCTGTTTGGTCTTGGTACCAAGTTTCTTTGCCAAAGGGTTTGGAACATTCTTTGGAAGGATTGGCTGCCAAGTGTTATATGGATCAGGAACATTTGTTGTGATTCGTTCAATATTCACTCTGCCGGTGTCAAAGGAAAGGACTTTGGCACAATTTAAAAGCGTTACCTGTTTCTTTTCCATGTAGTGGATTAGATGGCCACGGTTTGCCGTGCAGACGCCATCCATCATTTGATCATTCATTTCTACGACCGTTACATTTCGGTTTTGTTCATAAGCAAGCCAGTAGGCAGTTTCACATCCAACCGTTCCTCCACCAACAATGACAATATCTTTCGCATGTTCAAGAAGATCTGGATCAACCAATGCATCAACCGCCTGGATTGTCTTTATCTTGTCTTTTCCTGGAAATGGTGGGTCGATATTGACAGAGCCATTAGAGAAGACCACCGTATCATATCCTTCTTTTTTCAGCCAATCACAGTCTACCTCTTTCTTTAAGTAGAGGGTAAAGGCTTCATCCATTTCTTTTTGATGAATTTGATTGATTAAGTATTCTAAATAATTTTCAAAATCATATTTAATCTTAGGGGCGCAGCCTGGAATAATCTTTCCGCCTAATCGAACGCTTTTTTCAATTAGATCAACCTTATGTCCACGGGCAAGAGCCGTAAGGGAGAATGCCATACCAGCAGGTCCGCCACCGATCACGGCAATCTTTTTGGCAACCTTTGCGCTAGGAACTTGTGATGGGAATTCGTCTTCAAAACCGGTACGTGGATTAATCGTACATTGGATATGCCCGCCTTCTACGAATTCATTGACACAGCCTTCCTGACACCCGATACATGGTCGGATATCACTTACACGTCCGGCATACGCCTTATTACACCAGTTGGCATCTGCAAGAAGTGGACGGCCTAACATGATCATATCGCAGTCGCCATTCCGAAGTGCCTGTTCTGCAAGATCCGGGTAGCCTAATTTACCAACCGCGACGATTGGGACATCAATGCCCACATTGGATTTAATATTCTTCTTTGCAAAATGTTCTTTTGCGATTCGAGAGATATCTAAGAAACATCCGGCAGGCATTCCAGCAGGTGGATGAGGAAGCCACCAGTTATCGTAACATCCAAGGTCCACATCAAATAGATCCACACCGGCTTTCACCAATGCTTCCATATAGTTAAGCGTGTCAGCGATCGTTCTTCCATTTTTGAATTTCTTTAGAGAGGAAACACTATTCATACGATCTCCATAGGTTTCATTTAAGGCAAGGGATAAATCGATGCGGTACATAATGGGAAAGGTTGGATCGGTTCGTTTCCGGATTTCTTCGACACATTCAATACCGAAACGTTGCCAGTCAGCATATTTTCCAAATTTTCTTCGATTAAATGCAGGATTTGTCATCTGTTCTAATAGATAGCCTTCGTGTCCATGTAGATAAATTCCGTCTAATCCCATTGTCTTGCTATCAGCAGCAGCTTGTCCCATGTTTTTGACAATACGGGAAAGTTTTCTGTCGCTCATGCGAAGAGAGGGAAGTTCTGGTATGTAAAAGTTCGGATTTGTAGAGGCAGAGCGTGGTAACTGATGCTTGTCTACAAAACAGGTTGGAGAGCCAACGCGTCCTAGTCCAGCGGTTACCTGAATAAATATCTTACTGCCATAGGCATGTACGCCTTGTGCAAGGTCTCGCCATCCGGAATACACAGAGCGAGTACGGTCAATTCTGGGGAAATATGTTAAGTCATCCAGTTCGGTAACGGAATGATCGATTCCATGACTAACTGGAATTAGTCCGGTGGTTAATAGGCCGGTTCCGCCCTTTGCCCGTTCAAAAAAGTATTGTAACATTTTAGGACTTGGACGTCCGGTTTCTTCCGCCATCTGAAGATTTCCCATTGGAGCCATTACAATACGATTTTTAATCGTTGTACGGTTTACTTGGATCGGGGAGAACATAGCGTCATAAGGGTAGAGTTCCTGGGTCATCTTTGCACAAGAACCTTTTCCGTTTTTGATTGGATTATCTACCATCCAGTCACCATAGCTGTCCATAAGGTCTTGAACAATTGGATCTGTTTTCATAAAAAACCTCCTAAATTTTATGTAATATGACTATCGTATATGAAAATATTACCATAGTCATATTTTTTCGTCAATAAAATGGTTGGTGTCATAGAGAGGCGGAGTATGGTATACTATTTGAAATCGATAAAAGAAAAACGGGAGAACAGAAAGAAACATGGGAAAGAGTGAGGATACCAGAAATAAGATTATTCATGCAGCTGTTTCACTTGCAAAGAAACAAGGTCCGGAAAAAGTATCTGTAAAAGATATTTATGAAGAAGCAGGAATATCAAAAAATACATTTTATCAATATTTTGAAAATAAAGAAGGAGCATTTGGCGGAACGTTTACAACCAGTGATGAGGAAAAGGTAGCAGCATTGCCAGAAATCCTATTAAACTTTGACTCTCCGCTGGAGCAGTTTTGGGAGCTTTCCAAAATAGATATTAAGCGTCAGATGAGTTTTGGGCCAAAGCTACTAGGAACCATTGCAATGCAAAATGTACTACAAAATACGTTTTATTTTGAGACGGAAGGCAAGCTGTCAGCCTCGGTAAACATTACATTATCCATGATCAAGAAGATGCAGCGTAGCAAAGAAATACATAATATGACAGATCCATTTATCCTTCTTCGAACCATCTATTCTGCTGTTATCGGAATTGATATCCGTTGGACGAAGATGGAGGGGAAATTTGATTTTAAACAGGAAGTTTATCTGCAGACCATGGCGATTTTACAGCCGGTGAAAGAGATTAGTAATTATGAATAGA
>JAUNRX010000049.1:21572-24590 GCA_030539495.1 bacterium
CGGAAAGAAAAATTGATCGAGTGGACTATATTGTGTCAGGCTTGCCATTTGCATCATTACCAAGTGACGTATCTACAACTATCTTAGAAGCGACGCAGAGGGTGATTGGAGAGCATGGAAAATTTATTACATTTCAGTATACGTTGTTTAAAAAAGGGGTATTTTTAAATTATTTTGACATTGCTACTATTAATTATGAGTATAAAAATTTACCCCCTGCATTTGTGCTTATGATGAAAAATAAGCAATATGAAAAAGTTCGTAGAGAATTATAGAAGACTAGAGGATTTATTTGAAAAAAATCAGGAATTCCTATACTATTAATAGTAAATTATATTAGATAGGTGTAGGGTGAAATGACAATACAAGAGGCTTTGAAAATTTTAGGCGTTACGAAAGAGGACGATGAGAAGACAATAAAATTACAGTTTCGCAAGATGATTGCAAGATATCATCCGGATTCGGTAGGCTCAGACTCACCAGAGCATTTAAGAATGGCACAGCTGTTAAACGAGGCCTATGCCCTGCTACGTAAGCGAAAAGTCATAAATAAGAAGAAAGAACCCCAAAAGCCTGCATGGAACGGAAAAGAAAATAAAGCTGCATTTACGGAGCGAACCATCTATATGTCAGGAGTCTCCTGGGAAGGAGAACAACCGGAGCAGTATAAAGTTACAAGGGGACGTTATGAATGGGATCCAGATTTGGAGGAATTTCATTGTTTTCTTCGTAGCTTAAATGAGGCGGTAATGGAACTACTTGAAAAAGCAGAGTATACAAACGGTATTTATAATGATTATGAATATAATCTGAAAGCTCAGCGATTTGATTATCAGATCCAGTTATTTCATTTGTTGGCAGGGCAGTTTATTTCACCTGTATCATGTTTGAAAAAGCTTGTGAAAGAGGTGGAGACAGATGATCGAGAAAGAGTAGTGTACAAGCTTCCGGCTTTTTTAGGTGAGACAGGAAGCGGCAAGGTGTTTTCTGCCATGTCTAAGTTAAAGGAAGGCGATTTGTTGTTCGCCACTTCCATTAAAAATAACCGTATTATGCTTTCGGATGGGGAAGGGACAGCATTAGGACACCTTTCACTACAGGAGGACTGCCTCTATTACGTGATCGTTCCTATTTTACAAAATCATATGGCGCAAGTGAAATTTGTGGTAAGAGAGGTTGATAGTTATCGAGGCGGCCGACCATACCGCATTAAAATAAAGGTTGATCTGTATTTACGTATGGAAAAGACAACCGACGAAGTGAGATATACGGATCAAAATATAAAGATAGGGGAAGTATTACATCGATATGATGCCTATCTAAAAAGTCTCACCAGATATAAAAGATAATTCAATGAATTTGAAGATAGAAAAAAAGTTATAGCCAGATTGGAATAGGAACGGCCATGAAAGGAAAAAGTATTGCATAGGCATTAAAAATTTTAACCGTAATCGGCCAAAGCTTACGCCTAAAGAACTTCGTAACTATAGAAAGGTTCAGAATGAAATAAAATAAAAAGGAGAATTCAATTTATGCAAGAAATCACAAGAGACACAATGATCGGAGAATTATTAAGTTTAGATAAGGATGTAACACCAATTCTTTTAAGTATTGGAATGCACTGCTTAGGCTGTCCATCTTCTCAGATGGAAACCATTGAACAGGCAGCTCAAGTTCATGGTATTGATCCAGATGCATTAATTCAGAAAATCAAAGATTGCTTAAACGAATAAGCTTTTTCGTATAGAAATCCAGTCAGAAATATAAGGGCAGCTACATGTTCCCTTCTGACTGGATTTATTTTTTTGGAATGAGCAAGTCGTAATAACGATACATAGTTCGGATAAGGGAATAACTGGATATGCTGTATAATACCATACTCAAGATTGACAGCGTATAGTTCTTGTATAATAATAAAAAAAGAATAGGAATCGTGTTGTAAAGGATTCAGATTAACGTGAAAACATACAGAGAAGATAAAGGCATTCAAAATAGTAGGGATTTGGATGTTAGAAAGAGAGGATAAAAATTCATGCAAAATGAATTAAGAAACGAAACTCAGATAAGTAGACCAGGTGTAAGAATAAGAATGAAACGATGGAAATCCTATGTGATCAGTACAGGAATTGGCTGTCTGATTGGAGTTTTCCTATGTGTTGCTAAACCATTTGGAAAAGGGTGGGGGATTGGCTCTATTATAACGAATGCAGATAGCGTGGTCTCAAACGGAGATATGCTGTTATCCATTAGCACAGTAGAAGAAATCTTAAAGCCAGCCAGCGATTTAATCTCTATGAGATACTGTTATACCGATGCAGATGTAAATGAGAATTTTAAATCATTCTTTGGAAATAGAGTTCCATTTACCACAGATAAAGTCGTCTTTACGTACGATGGCATTGTTAGCGTTGGCGTCGATTTATCATCCGTGGAGTATGAAATCAATCATGAAAATAAAGCAATTACAATTCTTCTTCCAGAAGTAAAGATTATTGCAAATGAAATTGATGCATCTTCATTTGAATATCCATATAAATCAGATTCTATCTTTAATTCGACAGATATGTCGGACTATACAGATCTAATTGATGTGTTAAAGCAAAAGAAAGCAGAAGAAGTAAAAAATAATACAGAATTTATGAAATCTGCAGAAGAAAATACGAAAACAGTATTAAAAAGTTTTCTGACAGAAGCAGAAGCAACCAAAGAATATACAGTAACATTTAAGGGATAAGGGAGGATAAAAAAATGTCACCAGAAGTACTATTTATACTTGTATTACTAATCGGGATTGGATGTATAGCATTAGGGAAACTATTAAAAGCAAAAATAAAATTGCTGATCATGCTTGCAGGTATCCTATTTATTTTATTTGGAGGCTTTGGTGTGTTTACATCATTGTTATAGTTTTTAGTAAAAATCCACGCCATGATACGGCGTGGATTCAGCTTGTCGACAAAGTCTCCAAGCTTGGATGAAATCAGGATTTCATCCATTCCCTAAAGGAAATGATTAGTG
>JAUNRX010000183.1 GCA_030539495.1 bacterium
GAATGGATGAAATCCTGATTTCATCCAAGCTTGGAGACTTTGTCGACAAGCTGAGGCAGGCACGTTGTAATAGACGTGCCTGCCTTTTTCTACTGTAAAAGAACCATAAGCTGTTCAATCACGATATCTTTTAGTGCTTCAGGATTAATCTCTTTATGCTTATGGAAGGTGATTTCGTGGCATAAGTCTTCAATCATATGATAAACGATATGCACTCGTTCAAACGGATGGTCAAGTGTTATTCCAAAGGACGGAAGCAGGCTTGCCACCTTCATTGTGATTTCCCGTTCCAAATCATAGAGATAATCCATAGCCTCTGGTACGGCATACAAAATAAGTTCGAATTGCTCATGTGCTGTGTTGGAATCCTTATGGAACTTTAATAACTCATCCACTGCAAAATGTAGGAAATCAGACAAAGTACTGTCAGGTGTCATCTTTTCCTTAAACGCATCAAAAATCTTAATTTCAATACCTGCACTAACAAGTGGAAGTCCTTCCAACAAAATTCCTTTTTTATCAGGGAAATAGCGATATACAATGCCGGTAGAGACACCGGCGGCTTTGGCAATATCAGCGGTATTTGTTTTGTGATATCCTTTCGTAAAGAAAAGCTCCATCCCTGCAGCGATAATCTTCTCTTTTTTCTCAATAGAACGCTTTTGTTGTGGCTCTTTGATCATACTTTGCTTCATAGTCATTCACCTATTCGTTTTATGTATTATTAGGACAATTCAAGTATAGAAGAAATGAAAATGGGAGTCAATGGAAAATGTGAAAAAAGTTTCAGGTTTCTAATTGACAACTGGTAAAAACAGGGATATAATCACGGTAGTTAGAAAAACATGAAAGAAATTTCAAGTTTACAATTAGTACATATATTTAGGGAAAATAGAAGGAAGAAAAGGAGAAGGATTATGGGAAAGATAGTCGTTGAGTTTCAGGATGTAACAAAGATTTATGGAAATAAGGAGCATACGCAGTTAGCAGTCAATCATGTAAACTTTAGTATTGAGGAAGGAGAATTCGTTGTAATCCTTGGCCAAAGTGGTGCCGGTAAATCCACCGTCCTTAATATGCTTGGAGGCATGGACCAGCCAACCAGTGGCAAAGTATTTATTAACGGTAAGGAGATTTCTTCTTATACAGATAATCAGTTATCGGATTATCGAGCATTTACCGTTGGATTTATCTTTCAGTTCTATAACTTGCTTCCAAGTCTGACCGCATATGAAAATGTAGCTTTGACCAAAGATATTGTAAAAAATGCATTAAGCGCAGATGAGATGCTTGAAGCAGTCGGTCTAAGCGACCATAAGCATAAGTTTCCAACCCAGATGTCAGGTGGCGAGCAGCAGAGA
Organism: bacterium; assembly: GCA_030539495.1. Lineage (GTDB taxonomy): Bacteria > Bacillota > Clostridia > Lachnospirales > Lachnospiraceae > KM106-2. The sequence continues at coordinate 1,362 of JAUNRX010000183.1, forward strand.
GTGTCAATTGCTCGTGCCTTAAGTAAAAATCCAGATATTATTTTAGGAGATGAACCAACAGGAGCCCTCGACTCAGAAACAGGGGTGTCTGTACTGAAACTATTAAAGAGTATGTGTAAGGAGCGTGGAAAGACCGTTATCTTAGTGACCCATAATGCAGATTTTGCAAAATGTGCCGATCGTGTCATTCGAATGAAAAATGGTAAGATCCGCGAGATGTATACCAATGAGCATCCATTAAAAATCGAGGAGGTGGAGTGGTAATGTTATATCGAAAAATGTTTCGTGATATGAAGCATAATGCCATGCAGTTTCTCACGATTTTTATTCTTGCATTTATGGCCATTTTCGTATATGCAGGAATTGCAAGTTCCAACGTGGGGATCAATCAGACAAGAGAGGAGTATCACAAGACAACGAATCTTGCCTCTGCCTGGATTTATGGTACCGGATTTAAAGAGGAGGAACTTGCGAAAGTAAAAGAGGTCGCTCATGTGACTGGAGCACAGTTACGTTCCATGATGACGACAAAAGGCGAGGGTGAGAAGAAGCCTACGATTTATCTCTATATGGAGAAAGAAAATAGTATTACGAAACCGTATACAATGGCAGGCGAACCTTATGACCCTAAGGATACAGAAGGTATCTGGCTCAATAATCGATTTGCAGAAGAGACTGGATTAAAAGTGGGCGACTCTTACACACTTACATATAATGACCAAACTACAGAAATGAAGATTACAAAGAGGATCAAGGGACTGATTATGAGTCCGGAATATGAGTATTATATTGGCGATGGCGATATTGATGTTGATTTTTCCAAGGTTGGCTATGCCTATATGGCTTATGATGAGAAACAAATGATCCCAATGAACCAGATGGTGCTAACAACTGATAAAAAGGATGTCATGTCCTTAGAAGATTCCATCAGTGATGCCTTAAATGGAAACTATGCAGTCATGGTAGATGAAAGCGGAGTATCAGGAATTACAGTATTAAATGATGAAATGGCACAGCATGAGGCATTTGCCTTTCTATTCCCAGTAATTTTCGTAATCATTTCCATCCTTACCATTATGACGACGATGAACCGTGTCATTACGGAACAAAGAACGCAGATTGGTACATTAAAAGCCTTGGGAATGAAAAAGCGAAAGATCTTATTCCATTATTTAAGCTATAGTTTTGTATTATCATTGCTTGGGGCAATGTTAGGGTTACTCGTTGGACCACTTGTCCTGTCTCCATTATTCGGAGATTTTATGCCAAGCATGTACAGCTTGCCAGAATGGAAGAGTGGATATACTATTTCCTTCTATGTAGTTTGCGCAGTCGTTGTAATTGCATGTTGTCTGGCAACGTATCATAGCTGCCGAAAACTACTAAAGATTAATCCCGCTGACACGTTACGACCAGTAACTCCAAAGACAGGCAGGAAATGCATCTTTGAACGACTTCCATTTTGGGAACGACTTGGATTTTCTAATCAATACAACCTAAGAGATATCAGCAGATCAAAGCTTCGTGCATTTATGTGCCTGTTTGGAACGATTAGTGGAATGACGTTGTTAGTTGCTGCAATGGGTGCCAATGACTCGATTAAGTATATCTCCGACTGGCAGTTTAATAAGCTTTCCACCTACAAGAATCAAATATTGTTAAATGAGAATGCAGACAGTAAGAAAGCAGATATATTTTCGGAAGAGAACAATGGGGAACTCTTAATGAATGCCGCTATTGAGGTCTCAAAAAACAAAGAAGAGAAGCAAGAGGACAAAGAGACGGCCGGCATATCCGTATGTGAAGGAAAAGGGATCTATAAGATGATGGATGCCAAACTAAAACTGCAGGAATTTCACGATGGTGATGTTGCTTTGACGAAAAAACTTGCCGAAAAATTAGGAGTAAAAGTCGGCGATACAATTGACTGGCATTTATACGAAGAGGAAAAATGGACTACTTCCAAGGTAACTATGATTAATCGTAATCCTCAGGTAGTAGGAATCACTATGACAAGGAAGACCTTTGAACAGTCTGGTCATACCTTTGTTCCTACCATGTGCATTACCAACAATGAGACCGTTACAGACCAAAAGAATGAGTTAGTAAAATCAATCTTTACAACGAAGGATATTAAGGATGCATTTGATACCAGTATGGCAAGCATGATCATTATCGTCGTGGTCCTTATCATTATGGCAGTGCTGTTGACTGTAATCGTACTTTATAATTCCGGCATCCTTTCCTATAACGAACGTCAGAAGGAACTGGCAACGCTGAAAGTTATGGGATTTCGAACCGGACGTATCCGTAAGTTATTATTTAAGCAAAATCTGTGGTTGTCACTCATTGGCGTGGTAATTGGAACTTTTCTTGGAAAGCTGTTGTTACAGTATATGTTTGACTCTAATGGGGACTCCTTTGACTTTGTGGCATATATATCTATACCATCTTATCTAATCAGCGCAGTTATTTTACTAGCTGTATCAACTATGGTCAGCGTGGCATTTTCAAGAAGGCTTAAGAAGCTGGATATGGTAGAAGTACTAAAGGGATTAGAGTAAGAAGCATACAATATTAAAAAAACGTAAAAAAAAGTTGAAAAAAATAAAAAATAATATTGACAAGATTTTTTACATATAATATACTAAACACCTGTAAAGTAAAAAACTTTACAGCATAATAAAATCGAAAATAAAACATATAGATGTATTACATGTTGATGTAATAGAGTTTTATTTCAGGAGGAAATTAACATGGCAGTTAAAATCAGATTAAAAAGAATGGGACAAAAAAAAGCTCCTTTCTACAGAATTATCGTAGCAGATTCTAGAGCTCCTAGAGATGGTAAATTCATCGATCAAATCGGTACTTACAACCCAACAGTTGAACCAAGTGCTTTCAACGTAGATGAAGAAAAAGCTAAAACTTGGTTAGCAAACGGTGCTCAACCTACTGAAACAGTAGCTAAATTATTCAAAAACGCTGGTGTTCTTTAATTAGAAGCTAACAACGAGCCAAAGTAATCCTTTCATTACCTTGGCGACTGTAGTGAATGACGAGGGAAATATGTTTTGCATAGTGTTCTCGTAGGAACTTGCGATAAAAACCTTCAGGTCTTTGACCTGGAGGTTTTTTTGTTATGAAATATTCTTCATAACTACATAACAAAAGAAACTCATAGGATAAATTGTGGAAAGACTGTATTAAAGGCCTGACTAAAATAGAGTATAAAGTCGAAAAATAGTATTGACAATCCTATTTATATAGACTATACTAATGGGTGTAAAGAAAAAAACTTTACACCATAAAAATGTAAAAAATAAAAATGAACATATAGAGTGATTACGAAAGTAACACAACACATTTTAGGAGGAAATTAAAATGGCAGTTAAAATCAGATTAAAACGTATGGGACAAAAGAAAGCACCTTTCTACAGAATTATCGTAGCAGATTCAAGAGCTCCAAGAGATGGTAAATTCATCGATCAAATCGGAACTTACAATCCAACAGTAGAACCAAGCGCTTTCAACGTAGATGAAGAAAAAGCGAAAACTTGGTTAGCTAACGGTGCTCAACCTACTGAAACAGTAGCTAAATTATTCAAAAACGCAGGCGTTCTTTAATTAGACGTATAAATAAAGAGATAAAAATCCTTGTCAATTCGTAAGATTGACAGGGATTTTTTTGTTATGGACGTTTTAGCCAAGAAAACATGCCTTTTTAGAAGGATCAGCGATATCAATATTGCAACATTAAGACATTGAATTTAATTCCTAGCGTACTGGCAGCCCAAAAGGCAGCAAGAGAAGACTGTTTTGAGACCGTATTCCATGGAGAAGAAGTGGTAACCGAGTGTGCTCATAGTAATGTCTCTATCTTACAGAACGGAATTCTTAAGATTCATCCCAATGATTGTTATATCTTAAATGGTATTGCGAAACGGCATTTAATCAAGGCTTGTAGCCAGTTAAACATACCGGTGAAGGAAGAGAGTTTTACCCTGCAAGAACTTTTACTG
>JAUNRX010000184.1 GCA_030539495.1 bacterium
CATAGTAGTAGTTACCCTTTTTGTTATCCAAAAGAAAGAGATAATTCTCGCACCATCTTGGAAGATCCACTTTCGTGGATTGGCACAGGAGAGCTTCTGTTATTTATTCTTCATAATGTTCTGAATATCAGATGGTACCGGACAATTTTAAAGGGTAAGTATAACCTACATAGAATAACGGTAATCGTAATTAATTTCATGATATTATTTGCTATTTTTCTGCCCATTTACTATGCCTTCTAAAATATATTTTCTGAAACTGTTTAGGTGTCATACCCGTTTCGCTACGAAAGATTTTGATGAAATGACTGCTTGAGCTAAAGGCAAGAAATTCACCAATTTCAGTTATGCTATATTCGGAATAAAGAAGCATATTTTTTGCGGCTTCTATTCTTTTAGAACGTATATATTTTTGTATTGTGATACCTTTTTCTTTCTTAAATAAGGTGGCAAGATAATTTGGAGTAAGAGAAACAGCATCGGCCAGTTCTTGTAACGTGATTTTTAAATGCAGATGATAATAAATATAATCGATGCACTCAATAATTGGCTTGCTAAGAGGTGAACTATTAGAAGGCACAACCCAGGTATTCTCTAAAGCACACGTTTTATGAGTTTGGATGTCAGCCATTTTATATGTGAAATCGGTAATCATGGCTGTTTGTAGCTCATAGACGTCTTTAACAGTCGGGCACAAATCTACTTGCTGGATATAGAGATCACTAATATTATAGGCTGTTTGTGCATCCATTCCACCTTCAATGCAGAACCTTGTCGCAAGGGTAATTGATGCCACAAATAGATATTTCTTGCTTCGTAATTCATCATTGGAGAGTTTTCCATTGATATTCGTCCGGAATAAACGTTTACTTTCTTCTATGCTCCTCATGTCCCCATCACGCACGTATTCATATTGCAGCAACTCTTCATCATAAGAGTGGTGATAGCGTTCTTCTTCGCGCTGTAAAAAGGTTGTATAGACGAGAAACTTGTTTTGCTTTTGAAGCATATTATCATCAGAGGCAGCCATTTATATGATTCCCCCTTTTTTATTTATTGATCATTACAGTAATAATATAACATAAATCATAGGAATGAAGTATTAAGTTTTTATTGTCTTTGATAGTATGTCAGTATAAAAGAGTAGGAAAGAAGGGGTTACACATGAAAAATAAAGTTGAAATTAATATGACGAAGGGAAATCCAATCAAAGTTATTCTAATATTTGCACTGCCAATTCTTTTCGGAAATGTATTTCAACAATTGTATAATGTTGTAGATACGGCCATAATTGGCAATGTAGTTGGGGATCAGGCGCTGGCAGCAGTAGGGGCAACTGCGGCAATCTATAGTCTTGTAATCGGATTTGCCAGTGGAATGACTAATGGTTTCTCTGTTGTGTTAGCAAGAGCATTTGGATCTGGAAAAGAAGAGGAGATGCGCAAGGCAGTATCACTAACCGTAGTACTAACGGTATTGATTTCAATTGGAATTACAATCGTTAGTATAGTATGCAGTAAGCCATTGTTAGTATTTTTAAATACGCCGGACTCCATTATAGAACAGTCAAAAACATATCTGGACATTATCCTATTATTTACTATTGTTACCATGCTTTATAACATGTTTGCGGGATTATTACGAGCAATCGGAAATAGTCGTATGCCATTACTTTTTCTTATCGTTGCTACGATTGTAAACATTGTCTTGGATATCATCTTTGTAAAAGGACTTGGTATGGGCGTAGCAGGAGCAGCATATGCTACTGTTATTTCAGAAATTGTTTCGGTAATTCTTAGTATTGTATATATTAGAAAATATTGTCCTTTCCTATGGGTGAAAAAAGAATATTTAGTTTTGGATTACAAATTAATTTATGAATTGCTGATGACAGGGTTATCTATGGGATTAATGCTTGCACTGACATCTATAGGTTCAGTTGCATTACAGAGTGCAGTTAACTCGTTTGGGCCAGAAGTAATAGCAGCACATACAGCAGCGAGAAAATTTGATGATATCTTTATGCTTCCATTAGGTACGCTTAGTATGGCTGCATCCACTTTTGCCAGTCAAAATTTTGGAGCAGGAGAAAAGCGCCGAATTTACGAAGGAATTAAAGCTTCCATTTTACTTGCATTTATATGGAGTGGTATTACATGCTTCATTGTATGGGTGTTAGGAAAGCTGCTGATTACTGCATTAACAGGCAGTAGTGATGAATTAGTAATTAATACGGCAATGCAATATATCAAAATAAACATTCCATTTTTCTTTACACTCAGTATCCTTCTTATATTAAGAAGCAGCTTACAGGGAGTAGGAAGAAAGATGCTTCCCTTAGCTGCAAGTGGAATTGAACTAGTTGCAAAATTTATGGCAGTAGGAATGATTACACCAGTTTTAGGGTATTTAGGTGTCTGTATTATCGAGCCAGCCATATGGATCATATGTGCAGTAATTGTATTTATAGACTTTATTGCATTTACAAGAAAGTCGAAACAGGGAAAGAGGAGTGAAGAAGGTTTAAACAATGTAACCTTTATAAAGGTAAAACGTATTAGTAATTAAGCTTTATAAAAATTACTGCTATTGCTGTAATCCAGCATAGTGGAAATACCGTCCAGAGATACAATATTGGTATGCTCGCTCATATATAGAATGATTTCTTTGCAGAAAGAAAAGCAGCAGAGGAACCAATGAAAAAGAGGGCAAAAGCAATGGTGTTCCAAATCCTAAATCAGGAAAAGATTTAATAAAGCATTGGATCAGTTAATTGAATCTTTTAGTCATGTACTGAAGGAAAGTTATTACGATAATTTTGATTCCTATATTTTTTTGGAGAGCTACCCATCTGTTTCTTAAATACGCTGATAAAGTAACTTTGTGACGAAAATCCAAGGAAAGTACTAATTTCAGAGTAAGTAAAGCTCGAGTGTTTTAGCATATTGCAAGCAGATTCTATTCGTTTTTCGGTAATATAGTCAGAGATTGAAATACCCATTTCCTTCTTGAATAGAGAAGAGAGGTAGTTTGGATTAAGACTGACAACGGCCGCAAGTTGCTTTACGGTGATTTTTTCATTTAAATGATTATAGATATAATCGACACACATAATAACAGGTTTGGAGTAAATTACTTCTTTATTTAGAGAGGCTATTTGCTTAGTGAAAAAAGTGAACATTTCCTTTTGCAATTCAATTACCTCACTGCGGCTTTTACAAAGATCCATTTTCTGAATATAGAGATCGCTGGCATTGTATGCTTTTTCCTCATTAAGTCCGCCTTCGATGGCAAATCGTGTAGCAAGTGTAATAGAGCAGCAGAACAAATACTTGATATCTCGAATGGGATCACTGGATAAATGCCCCACATGAGAGGATGAGAACATCTTATATGCTTCTTCTACTGCTTGCATATTACCTTCTCTTAAATATTGATATTGTAGCATTTCATCCTGATAGTGATGATGGTGAAAGCGGTTTTCTCGATTAAGAAAAGCAATATATTGTAGCTGTTTCTCATCGACCGAGTTATTTTTCATAGGAGACCTCCTGACTGCAATTTGATATGAGTATTTTAATATAAAACTAATATAAATGATATATTTATTTGACCCAAATAAGTAGGATAAGATTTGAAAGAGTTTATAATCTTACAATAGAGGATGAGAAGTGTGGAATGATATCAATTGATAAAACAGCTCGAAACTATTTAAAAGAGTTAGAGGAGGAATAGAACATGACAGAAGTAGAAAAATTAGATGCAGGATTAGAGTATGATTTTTGGGACAAAGAAGTAAACAGCCGAAAACTACATGCAATTAAAGGATGTGAAAGACTAAATGCAATTGATATAAGAGAGGAAGAAGCAAGAGTTGCCGCTATTCAGGAACTATTTGGTTCGACTGGTGTAAATCCCTCAGTTTGCACCGGGTTTAACTGTGATAATGGTAGTAATATTCACGTAGGTGATAATTTTCTAACTAATTATAATGTGACAATTTTAGATATTGCACCAGTTCATATCGGTGATTATGTAATGATTGGCCCCAATACACTGATTACAACGGTTGGCCATCCGATATCACCAATGGGAAGAAGAAAACACCTTGGAATTGCAAAGCCAGTAACGGTTGGCAATGACGTATGGATTGGTGGTAATTGTACCATTCTTCCAGGTGTGAATATTGGAAATAATGTAATTATCGCAGCAGGAGCAGTTGTAACAAAAGATGTTCCAAATAACTGTGTGGTTGGTGGTGTTCCAGCAAAGTTTATTAAGGAATTAGAAAATGACATTGTAATCGAGGAGGATAACAAAAATGAATAAAATAACAGATACGTTTACCTTAAGAAATGGATATGGGATTCCATGTATTGGTTTTGGGACCTGGCAGACTCCGGATGGATGTACTGCAGTCAGTGCTGTAAAGATGGCAACAAGCTGTGGATATCGACATATCGATGCTGCAGCTGTCTATTCTAATGAGAAGAGCGTTGGAAAAGGAATAGCAGAGAGTAGTGTAAAAAGAGAAGACTTATTTATAACAAGCAAGGTATGGAATACAGAGCGTGGCTATGAAAAGACAAAGGCTGCCTTTGCAAAGACTTGTAAAGATTTGTGTGTAGATTATTTAGACCTGTATTTAATTCACTGGCCAGCAAGTAAAAGCAGATATGACAACTGGGAACAAATTAACCTAGATACGTGGAGAGCGATGACAGAGCTTTACAAGGAAGGGAAGATTCTTGCCATTGGAGTATCTAACTTTATGCCACATCATCTAAAAGCATTGATGCAGACTGAAGTTAAGCCTATGGTAAATCAGATTGAGTTCCATCCAGGACAAATGCAGAACGAGACAGTCGAGTTTTGCAGGAAAAATGGGATCGTAGTGGAAGCATGGAGCCCGCTTGGTACCGGAAAAATGTTAACAAACCAAACACTTTTAAAGATAGCAGAAAAATATCAGAAATCAGTTGCTCAGCTTTGTATTAGATGGTGTTTGCAGAATGAGGTACTGCCTCTTCCTAAAACTGTAACACCTTCAAGAATAGAGGAAAATGCAGAAGTGTTTGATTTTGTGATATCAGAAGAAGATATGAAGACAATAAATGCAATGGAATATTGCGGCGGATCTGGACTTGAACCGGATAATGTAAAATTCTAGAGCAAGAAGCCAGTTCTTTGAAACTATTACGCATGAAGAGTATTACTGGTTTAGGTAATGCGAAATGATAGTATTTCGATCGTATAAATGTATATTAGAAATTTACCGACAACAACAAAAAAAGCTTTCAGAGAAAAACTCTGAAAGCTTTTTTTAATGCGGATAGAGGGACTCGAACCCTCACGAGGT
>JAUNRX010000185.1:0-2082 GCA_030539495.1 bacterium
ACCCAAAAAGAAAGAAGGACAAAAACAACATGATAGGTCTTGGAACAATAATAAACATCCTAGCCATTATCCTAGGCGGCGTACTAGGCATCCTATTTGGCAAAGCGCTAAAAAAGCCAGTCCAGGATACTTTGATGATGGCTTCCGGAGTATGCGTATTATTTCTTGGAATCAGTGGCGCAGTAAAAGAAATCTTAATCATAGAGCAAGGCAAGCTTCAGACACAGGGAAGCATGATGATGATTTTTTGCTTTGTACTTGGGTCGCTGGTGGGAGAAGTGATAAATATTGAGCAGAGGATGGAACAGTTTGGCTCCTGGTTAAAGGTGAAGACAAAAAGTGAAGGAGATACACAATTTATTGATGGCTTTGTGACGACCTCTTTGACGGTCTGTATAGGGGCAATGGCAGTAGTCGGCTCCATTCAGGACGGAATATGGGGAGAGTATTCCTTATTAACGGCAAAAGCAGTGCTGGATCTGGTGATTGTATTGATTATGACTGCTTCCATGGGAAAAGGATGCATTTTTTCAGCCATACCGGTGGGATTGTTTCAAGGAAGCATAACGATCTTAGCAAGGGTGATCGCACCGTTGATGACAGAACAGGCATTATCGAATTTATCCCTTACCGGTTCCATGCTGATTTTCTGTGTCGGTGTAGATTTAATCTGGGGAAAGAAAATCAAAGTGGCGAATATGCTGCCAACCATTGTATTTGCAGTGGCATGGGCGTTTACCCCATTTTCCTAATAAAATAATCAGAACTACATACTTCCCACATGCCCTGTTATAGCTAAAACCTATATCAGGGCATAATTTATTGGAATTATACAGATATACCAACTCCATTTATACTAGTCCTATCAACGAAAGTAACAAGAAATGACTAGGAGGACAAGGATATGACATATAGAGCACCATTTCGATTTGATATTGTAGGAAGCTTTTTAAGAACAGAAGAGATTAAACAGGCGAGAGCTTCTTTTGAAGCTGGAGAGATCAAACAAGAAGAGTTAACAAGAGTTGAAGATAGAGAGATTGACAAACTGATTGCGAAACAAAAGGCAGCTGGATTAGCTGTCATTACCGATGGAGAGTTTCGAAGAAGCTATTGGCACCTTGATTTTATGTGGGGGCTTACAGGAATTGAAAAAGTGGAGTTGGAACATGGGTACTTCTTTCATGGGGAAGAGACAACTCGCGGTTCTATTAAGCTGACGGGAAAAATCACAGGAGAAAATCACCCATTTGTGGAGCATTTTAAATATGTGAAGTTATTTGAGGATGAGAATACCGTGGCAAGACAGACCATTCCAGCACCGGCACAGCTATTCTTAGAACTGTATCGAGATGAAAACGGCAAACAGACAGATGCCATTTATCCGGATCAAGAGGAATTAATTCAGGACATTGCGGCAGCCTACAAAACCGTAATCAAAGACTTATATAAAGCAGGATGCAGGAATGTACAGTTAGATGATTGTACTTGGGGAATGTTCTGTGACGCAAGATACCAGGAGGCAAGAAAGGCCGAAAATGCCAGCGTGGAAGAAGATATGAAGAAATTCCTTCGCTTAAATAATCTTGCAATCGAAGGAAAGCCGGACGATCTTGTGATTACCACCCATGTCTGCCGTGGAAATTATCATTCTACCTGGGCATCCTCTGGCGGATACGCAACGGTTGCACCATTTTTATTTGCAAATGAAAATGTAGATGCGTATTATTTGGAATTTGATGATGAGCGTTCGGGAGACTTTGAACCATTAGACTATGTATCAGAAGATAAAAAGGTGGTACTTGGCCTGATCACAACGAAATCTCCAGTGCTTGAAGACAAGGAGACGATCAAGGCTAGAATAAAGGAGGCAACAAAATACATACCTCTGGAACGATTATATCTAAGCCCACAATGCGGATTTGCATCTTGTGAAATTGGAAATAAGCTGACAGAAGAGGAGCAATTTGCAAAACTTGCCCTTGTAAAAGAGATTGCAGAAGAGGTCTGGAGCGAGTTATAAATAATAGGACTGCCACAAATTAAAAAGAGTGACATAGGATAATAAAAAAAGGTTGGATG
>JAUNRX010000185.1:2182-5343 GCA_030539495.1 bacterium
CGTGCAGCATATGCCATTTTCCATGCTTCCGTATACGGATACAAGACATATTGATTTTACTGTATTTACTGCTCATAAATGTTATACCGGATTAGCAGGAGCAGCAGTGATTGGGCCAAAGGAATTTTTCAATGCCGATGTCAAACCGCTGATGTTTGGAGCAGGGACCAACGCATTTGCAAATACGGACCAGGTGATTTTGGCGAAAGCCCCTGAGCGATATGAGTGCGGCTATCCGGATATCACAGGAATTACCTGTTTTGGTACGGCAATTGATTTTCTAATGAATGCAGGCATGGATGCCGTGGAAGAATATGAGCGGGAACTTCGGGAATATCTTATCAATGGGCTTTTACAAATCAGAGGAATGATTATTTATGGACCACAGCAGATGAAGCAGGCAATTCCCTATGTAACCATTGGGATACAAGGAATTAATTATAAGACGCTGGCAGAAAAACTAGGGTATTTATATGGAATTGCAGTTTCGGCAGGCGTGGCAGGCGCGGATCTGTATAGCCAATTTTTGCTTGGACTAACCAATGAGCAGGCATTTGCATTATATAGCAAAGGCGAGAGTTATGGAACCGTGCGGTTAAGTTTAGGCATGTTCAATAACAAGGTGGAGGTAGATCGTCTGCTACACGCATTAAATGAGATCAGCAAGCAACATAGAATATAAAGAAAAGGGAGTGTCCTAAGCGTTGGGCAGTCCCTTCTTTTTAATACATACGAAGACACTTTGTTATGTTATACTAAACATAGCAAGTTTAAATAAGAAAGGGAGTAAAAAAATGAAGCTAGATGGTTTCGGTATTTTTGTAAAAGATATGCCAACAATGGTTCGGTTTTATCGGGATGTCCTGGGATTTGAAATTAAGGAAGACGAGAATACATCCAATGTATTTCTTGAAAAGGATGGAACATTATTTTTACTATATCGAAGAAGTGATTTTGAACATATGACTAATCGTTCTTATACATATGCAGACCATGTCAACGGCCATTATGAAATTGCGTTAAGCGTAGAAAACTTTGCAGCAGTAGACCAGGCATTTCAAGACGTGGTAGCAAAGGGCGCCCAGCCAATTATGGAGCCAACCACGGAAGAGTGGGGACAACGCACCTGCTATGTGGCCGATCCGGAAGGAAATTTAATTGAGATTGGATCTTTTGTAAAATAATTTGAACATATTTGGGATGAGCAGATGGACGAATGGGCAGAGTATTTTATACAATAGACGTAAGAGAAGATAAACTATTTATCTAGGAGGAAAATAATGAAATTTAAAGATATGCCATATCAACGACTAGAGTATGACAAGGTAAAACAAGAGTTTGATAAGATCCTTGCAGAATTTAAGGCTGCCAAAAGTGGAGAGCAGCAATTTGAGGTCCACAAAAAGAAATATCAATTATTTGATGATATTATGACGACGATAACGTTATGCGAAATTCGCAACAGCATTGATACGACCGATCCATTTTATGAGGATGAAAAAGCATATTGTGATGAAATACAGCCATTGATTGAAAATATGCAGCATGACTATGAAAAGGCATTAGAGGAATCCAAGTTTCGTGATTATCTAGAAGAGAAGATTGGAAAAGTAGCATTTAAAAATATTGAAATTGGCCAGAAGGCATTTGATGAAAAACTTATCCCACTGATGCAGGAAGAAAATACATTGGTAACGGAGTATAACAAGCTGATTGCCAGTGCCAAGATTGAGTGGGACGGCGAGACCTTGAATTTATCCTTGCTTCGTAAATATCTAACCAATGCAGATCGTGAGATCAGACGAAAAGCTTACCAGAAATACAGTGCGTTTTTTGAGAAAAATGGAGCAGCGTTGGATGAGATTTATGATAAGCTTGTGAAGAACCGTACCAGTCAGGCAAAGCTTATGGGGTATGATAATTTCGTAGAGCTTGGTTATTACCGAGTAAACCGTAACTGCTATGATGCAAATATGGTAAATACATTCCGCAGTCAGATTAAAGAATATTTTGTTCCATTGGCTGAAAAGGTGCACGAAAGACGCAGGGCAAGACTGGGCGTGGATCAACTTTCCTTTATTGATCGTGATGTGTATTTTAAAAATGGTAATCCAGAGCCAACCGGCACGCCGGAGCAGATTATGGAAGCCGGAACTACCATGTATCATGAACTATCTGAGGAAACAAAAGAATTTATTGACTTTATGACAGAAAATGAGCTATTTGATGTCTTAGGAAGAAAGACAAAACAGGCAGGCGGCTATATGACCTTTCTTCCAAAGTATGATGCACCATTTATCTTTGCCAATTTCAATGGTACATGTGATGATGTAAATGTAATTACCCATGAGTGTGGACATGCATTCCAAGGCTATCTTACCGCAAAGGACCCAATTAAAGAACATTTAGACCTTACCATGGAGACTGCAGAAATTCATTCTATGTCTATGGAATTCTTCGCAAGACCATGGTTACATTTATTCTTTGGAGAACGAACCGAGGAATTCTTAGAAATGCAGTTAGAGGATGCCATTGTCTTTATTCCATATGGCTGTATGGTGGATGAATACCAGCATATTGTATATGAACATCCAGAGTTATCACCAAAAGAAAGAAATGCCGCATGGAGAAAGCTTGAAAAGACCTATATGCCACATCTTAGATATGAGGAAAGTCCATATCTGGAAACGGGAACCTATTGGCAGAAACAGCAGCATATTTACAACGATCCATTTTATTATATCGACTATTGCATTGCACAGATTTGTGCCTTCCAATATAAAGTCAAAATGGATGAGGATTATAAAAAGGCTTGGGAAAGCTATCTTTCTCTTTGCAGAGCCTCTGCCAGCGATTTCTTTGTAAATCTAATTAAAGATGCCGGTCTAGAAAATCCATTTGAAGACGGATGCATTAAGAAGCTAGTGGAAAAGTTAGAAGGACAATTAAATAAGTAAACGAGTCTGAGGTGTCACTTCATGTGGCACCTCAGCTTGTCGATAAAGTCGCCAAGCTTGGATGAAATCAGGATTTCATCCATTCCCTGAAGGAAACGATTAGTGCTCATTCGTGCAAGGACCGAAAATATGGCACCTTTATTAATACATAGGAAACTTCTCTTCAAGAAGCCTCCTATGTATTAATAAACGCTCCGCTAAGGG
>JAUNRX010000186.1 GCA_030539495.1 bacterium
ATGCCAGAACAGGTACAGGATTTCTATCCAACACCTTCCACATTATCTACTTGTATGTACTATACAGAAATAAATCCAGAAACGATGGAAAAAGTGTATGTTCCGAAATCTCCTCATGAAAAGGCGATGCAACGTGCATTAATCCAATATCGTAATCCAAAGAACTATGATTTAATTATCGAAGCATTAGTAGCAGCCGGCCGTGAAGACTTAATCGGTTTCGACAAACATTGTCTTGTACGCCCTGCTTATAAAGATAAAGACCGTTTCGGAACAAAGAGAAATCCTAAGACTAGTGCAAGAACAGCACAAGGTGGAAACTCCAAATCAGGAAACTCTAAGTCCCAAAGAAATGGCAAGACTTCCGATCAAGGAAGAGGAAGAAAAGGCAAGAGCGATCAAAATAGCAAATACGAAAAGTCTGGATTCGGACCAAGAGCTACCAAAGACCAAGGTGGCAAAAAGAAGAAAGCAATTCGTAATACGCACAAAGCGAAAAAAGCCTAAACACTAATGAACAACGGTTACTAAAAGTTACGTAAGAAGAAAGGATTGGTAGTATGGACACTTCAAAGAAGCAGCAAAAAAAGAAGAAGCCGATTATGCCAGGTGCATTCGGTTATATCGCGGCAAAAAAGAAGTCTTACCTATGTAAGGTAGGCATCTATGCCGCAATTGGTATTGCAATTTTTGTTTTTGGTTTACTGGTAAATAAGTTTGATCATAAAAATATATTTACGATCCTAGCGATTTTAATGGTATTGCCTGCAGCAAAGGCACTGGTTGCCGTAATTGTATTTGTCAGGTATAAAAGTGTACCATTTGGCCGTTATCAAGCCGTATTTGAAGCTACAACTGCTAATCTTGCTTCTTATCATTCTTTGGAAGAAGTAAAAGTTAGTACCAATGTAATCAACAGTAAAGTAACACTTCTAACCGATGTGGTATTTACTTCAGTAGATAAAGTGATGAACCTGGACTTTCTTCTCCTTACTGAGCATGGCGTATACGGCCTCATAGGTAAGGAGGACCAGGATATATCCTATATGACCACCTATCTTAAGGATACCTTAAAAGAACATCACAATTCCTGCGAAGTAAAGCTGACAGAGAAGGAAGATAAGTTTTTATCCTATGCGAGAGCCATAGGTGCAAATGGAATTGACGACGATGCGTATAATAAAAAAGTCGTTCAGACCATAGAGACGTTAATCGTGAAGTAGAAGGAAAACTATGAGAGAATTAAAAATTGGAAAACAGGAAGCAGGTCAGCGTCTTGATAAATTCTTAGAGAAATATCTGGATACTGCACCAAAAAGCTTTTTCTATAAAATGCTTCGTAAGAAGAATATTACATTAAATGACAAAAAGGCAGAAGGAATTGAGCGTGTCCAAGTAGACGATGTTGTAAAGCTTTGGCTTTCTGAAGAAACAATTGAAAACTTCAGAAGCAAGAAGGAAGAAGCAGCAAAAGTCCTCGAAAACATCCAAACCGAAAAGCTGGATATCATTTACGAAAACGAACATGTGTTATTAATTAATAAGCCAGCCGGCATGTTATCTCAAAAGGCACAAAAGGACGATGTTTCCTTAATTGAACATCTAACGAACTACCTTCTTGAGTCCGGCCAGTTAACCTATGAGCAAATGGCAACGTTCCGTCCAGGAATCTGTAACCGCCTTGACCGTAACACATCAGGTATTATTGTTGCAGGTAAGTCCTTATACGGCCTTCAGACCATGGGCGAGGTAATTAAGAACCGTGATATCGACAAGTATTACTACTGTATCGTAAAAGGAAGAATTGCGAAGAAGCAGTTGATCGATGGCTACTTATACAAGAATAAGAACCGAAACAAAGTAACGATTACAAAAGAACCAGTAGAAGATGCGGATTATATCAAGACGGAATATGAGCCAATTAAGTCCAACGACAACTTTACACTTCTTCGTGTAAAACTGATTACAGGCCGTTCCCATCAGATTCGTGCCCATCTTCAAAGCATTGGCCATCCAATTATCGGTGACGGTAAATACGGCGATGTCCAAGTAAATAAAGAAATGAAGAAACAATACAAGTTAAAACATCACCTTCTTCACTCTAGGGAATTACATTTCAAAGAGATGCCAGAAGAATTAAGTGATCTTGCAAATAAGGTGATTTATGCACCACTTCCAGACTATTTCGAAAAGATCATTAAATATGAATTTTAGAAAGTAACGGGGGAGGAGTAAGCATATGCCATCGTGGAATTCTAGGGGGCTTAGAGGTTCTACACTGGAGGAACTTGTGAATATGACCAATGAAAAGTACCAACTCAATCATTTGGCCTTAATTCAGAAGATTCCAACACCAATCAAGCCAATCCGTATCGACCAGCAAAGCCGACATATCACCCTGGCCTACTTTGAACAAAAGAGTACAGTCGATTACATCGGCGTAGTCCAGGGCGTTCCGGTCTGTTTTGATGCCAAGGAATGTGCAACCGACACATTCCCACTTGCAAACGTCCATGCCCATCAGGTAGAGTTCATGGAGGAGTATGAACGCCAGCATGGCGTGGCATTCTTGCTCATCTACTTTGCTAAGAGAAACGTGTTCTATTATCTGAGGTTTAAGGATCTAATGGTATTCTGGGACCGCGCAAAAAACGGCGGTAGAAAGAGCTTTACCTTTAGTGAACTGGATGAACAGTATGTTGTTGGGTCTAAAAATGGTGTGTTTGTGCACTATTTGGAGACATTGAGCAAGGATTTGGCTTCTAGAGATTAATAATGAATATTGAGGAAAAGGCTGTCGCAGATGTGCGGCAGCTTTTTTTATGTTCAGCTCATCATTAACATGTCCTGTATTAATTAGCCATATGATGATTGCATAAAATTACAAAACTAGTATAATAGTATGTAAAAAAAAGGAAGTTAAAGTACATTTAGTAGGAAAAGTACTTAGAAGGAGGAAAAATGAAAGAAGGTAGCGCAATGCATCGATTATTATGGCATAAAATAGGCATGATTATAGTGGGAATACAACTCATTATTTTAGCTTTATTGTCCGTTAGTATTGGAAGACTACATATATTGTCTACTCCAATTTTTATTGGGCTGCTGATTATAGAAATCATTTACTGGACACTTATGTTTTCTAGTCAGTTAGTACATAATAAATTACACTATATCATGAAAGTAGTAACCGTATTTGGAATTATTATAAGTGGTATTCTCTTATTTATCGTAAATAGAGGATCTTCTACAATGAATAAAATAACCGGAAATAATCAGGAAACAAAGGTCATTAATATAGTAGCATTAAAAGAGAATAAGGCAAATGTTTTAGAAGATCTGGAAGATATCAATATAGGAATAGTAAAAGATAAAAATGCTGATCTAATCAATGCAATGTTATCATTTATGAAAGATACAATTAAAAAAGAGATAAAGACGCAAGAGTTTCAAGATTATCCTACCATGGTAGAATCACTTTATGATCATACGATTGAAGCAATTGCAGTTGATAATGCATTTGTACCAGTGATCGAAGAACTACACTCTACTTATCAAGCAGATACCAAGATTTTATATACTTATGAATATACGACAAAGGTTGAATTAGAGAAGGAAAGTAGTGTAAACAAAGAAAATGAGGAGAAAAAAGAGATTACAGAACGCTCCTTTAATGTATTTTTATCCGGTATCGATACTAGCGGTAGTATTGATGAAGTAAGCAGAAGTGACGTGAACATGATTGTAACGGTAAATCCAGTTACAAAGCAAATACTTCTATCCTCTACACCTAGAGATTATTATGTAACTACGCCAGTTTCCGGTGATATGCGAGATAAACTGACCCATGCGGGCATATATGGGATAAAAACTTCCGTGGCTACCCTAGAAGCATTATACGACATTCACATTGGGTATTATGCCAAAGTAAATTTCAGTGGATTCGAAAAAATGATAGATGCTCTTGGTGGAATCAAGGTTAACTCCAAAAGTGAGTTTACATCAAGAAACTGTCATTTCAATATTGGAGAGAACGAATGTGATGGTGAGAAGGCATTGGCTTTTGTCAGAGATAGATATAGCTTTACAACAGGAGACTTGATGAGAAACCAGAACCAGCAGGCTGTGGTAAAAGGCATCATTGATAAAATAACAACACCATCCATATTGTTAAACATAAATCCGATATTAGATGCGGCAACCGACTGCGTAATCACCAATATGCCACAATCTGATCTAATGAAATTAGTTAATATGCAACTAGAGGATAGAGCTAAGTGGACTATTACAACAGTGGGAGTCAGTGGAACCGATGGACATGAGATTACATTTAGTAATCAAAAGCAGAAATCCTATGTAATGTATCCTGACAACAAGCAAGTAGAGAAGGCAGCAAATAAGATGCAAGAAGTCTATCATGCAAAGTAAGTAGGGGTTGTAATAGAACTTGAACCTTATAAAGTCTAGGATGAATATGAGAAAGTATCTTGAAATGAAAACATAGAATAATTTGCAGGAACTGTGTATAATAGAAAACATATATTGTGAAAACAAAGGAGGAAATAGAAATGAAATTAGGATTTATTGGTTGTGGAAACATGGCAATGGCAATGTTACACGGTATTATTGGAAATGGGATCTACAAGCCAGAAGAGATTATTGTATCCAATCGCGCTGAAAGCAGCTTAGAGAAGGCAAAATCCATGGGCCTTGTAACAACTACAGATAATAAAAGAATAGTTCAGGAAGCAGAGATTGTGGTCTTAGCAGTAAAGCCTCAGGTGATTCCTGAAGTGGCAGAAGAAATTAAAGATCTTGTTACAGAAAATCAGCTATTTATTAGCATTATCGCAGGAAAAACAATGGAATGGTTTGCAGAGCATTTAAGAAGCGATATAAAATTAGTCCGCACCATGCCAAATACTCCTGCATTAATTGGAGAAGCAATGACAGGTGTATGTGTCAACGAATATGTTTCAAAAGAAGAGCTAGCTCAAGCAATGACTATTATCAAAGCATTCGGAAAAGCGGAAATCGTTTCTGAAAAGTTGATGGATGTTGTTGTTAGCGTAAGTGGCAGTGC
Organism: bacterium; assembly: GCA_030539495.1. Lineage (GTDB taxonomy): Bacteria > Bacillota > Clostridia > Lachnospirales > Lachnospiraceae > KM106-2. The sequence goes on from JAUNRX010000186.1 coordinate 5,084, forward strand.
TCCAGCCTATGTCTTTATGTTTATTGAAGCAATGGCAGATGCGGCAGTAGCCGATGGTATGCCAAGAGCACAGGCTTATCAGTTTGCAGCCCAAGCAGTTATGGGAAGTGCAAAACTTATGATGGAGACTGGAAAACATCCAGGGGAATTAAAGGATATGGTTTGCAGTCCTGGTGGAACTACCATTGAAGCTGTGAGAGTGCTTGAAGAAAAAGGCTTTAGAAGTGCTGTGATTGAAGC
>JAUNRX010000187.1 GCA_030539495.1 bacterium
ATAAATTTTTTGAATATAGTGAGGGAATTGGGCAAAAACGGCCAACAAATTTCATATATGCCCAAAGGCCTGTCACCCCCCTCTAGCTTTGGTGCGGCAAAGTATCTTCGACTTGAAGGTCTTGTACCCTCATGAATGAGGGATAGGGAGTTGAGAGTGTCGAAGACACTTTGCTTATTTCCGCGAACACCGAGAAAAATCAAAAGTGACAGCAAACCTAACAAAAATGTAAGCCAAGTGTAATCAAGCCAAATGGTAGGTAATATTGCCGGATGTTATAGTTATCTCAACAAAAACGAGAACGAGTTTAGGAGGAGATCATTATGACAAATCATTTAAATGCAATTATTCTTGGTATTGGAAATTTCCCATTTTTCGCAGTTATCTGTACACTACCTATTTTAGCGTTTACAATTATAAAATATAGGACAATCAATATTGTCCGTATCGCTATGGATTACGCATTAGTATTGTATCTATGTTGCCTAGTATCAGTTGTAATCTTTCCATTGCCAAGTGTAGAGCAGGCAGCTGCACTTAATAGCCATGACATTCAGCTTATACCATTTCACTTTATTGCAGATTTCATTAGAGAGCCTCAGTTCTGGGTGAAAAAGCAAGTCATCCTTCAAGTAGTATGTAATGTGATTATGACAATGCCAATCGGCATGTTCTTACGTTATTATTATGGTACAAGCAAGCGCAAAGTAATTGTAATTTCATTGGTAGTAAGCTTCTTAATTGAACTTACGCAGCTTACCGGAATTTACGGAATATACAAAGGTTCCTATCGTTTATGCGATATGGATGATCTGATTGCAAACACATTTGGTGGCTACTTAGGATATCGCTTTATTGCATCCATTGAAAAAGTAATCCCCGCAATCACTGCATTCGATGTAAGGCTTACTCGTAAAGGACATAGCTACCACCAAGGTAATGCTAGCATCTAACATCACTTCGGCTTATTGTTCGCATAAATAAAACAAGGTTCTGTAACAAGTAAATTGCTACAGAACCTTGTTTTTCTTTCCCCAAATAACGCTCTAATGCTCCTTACAATACTTAAATACCAAGTTACGTACTTGGCAGCCAAACTCTTCATTTGCCTTTGTGAAATAACACAGAACGCGGCTTATTATGTCCTTTCGGCATTTATAAAGTTCAACTGCAATATTATCGCATAATGCATACCGTTCTTCTGGCGTTAGAGAACAGTACCGCTCGCCGGCCTGCTTAAAATCACTTGGATTCTTGATTGGAATACGAACAACAGGTCCACAGACCTCTTTAGGCTCAGGAGTGCAGATTGGATAAGGAACCGGATTGTTATTGTTTAGGCTATTTGGAGAGTAGTTAATAGGCTGAGGATTGTAAAGGTAAGTAGCTTCGCCATCCCGTTGATTATTACAGATGGAAGTGATAGCACGATTTACGGGAAGGTCAGAGAAATTGGCTCCTAAACGATATCTCTGGGTATCAAAATAAGAGAAGGTACGACCCTGTAACATCTTATCGGCAGAGAATTCAACACCAGGAATTATATTGCCAGGACAGAATGCAAGCTGCTCCACCTGTGCAAAGAAATTATCCGGATTTTCATTTAAAGTAAGTGTACCAATTGGAATAAGTGGGAAACGGTCTTCAGGCCATGTCTTGGTATCATCCAATGGATCAAAATCAAGGCAATCCACTTCGCAAGGATCTAAAATCTGAACATTCAGATCCCATTTTGGATAGTTGCCGCAGGAAATGGAATTATAAAGTGTCTGGGTCGCAATATCAGGATTTTCGCCGGCTAATCGTTCTGCTTCAAAACGATTAATTGTTTCAATCCCTTGTCTGGTCTTAAAATGGTATTTTATAAATACCCGTTTTCCATTCTTATTTACCCATACAAATGTATTTACACCAAATCCATCCATACGGCGATAATCTTTAAGGGTACCTCGGTCAGAATAAACCCAGGTAATCATATGTGTAGCTTCCGGCATTAAAGAAACAAAGTCCCAGAAACGCTGAGGGTCACGAACATTGGTATCTGGTGAAGGCTTTAGGGAATGAATGACATCAGGGAAACGTACGGCATCTCGAATAAAGAAGACAGGAATGTTATTGCCGACGATATCATAGTTTCCACAATTGGTGTAAAACTTCACAGCAAATCCACGGGGATCCCTAGCAGTATCTGCAGATCCTTTGGAACCAATTACAGTGGAAAAACGAACGGCTACCTTGGTCTTTTGTCCAGGTGATTGAAGAAAGTTGGCTGTCGTATAGTTAGCCATACATCGGCAACATTCAAAATACCCAAATGCACCGGCACCTTTGGCATGTACCACTCTCTCAGGAATTCGCTCACGGTCAAAATGAGCTATTTTTTCGTGTAAATGTACATCTTCAATAAGGACGGGGCCATCGCTTCCAACTGTCAGGGAGTTATTATCATTCGGAACCGGTATGCCAAAACTATTGGTATGATAAGTCTGACATTTATTGTCGCATTTTCGCTCCATAGTAGACTCCTTTATTATGTAGTTCACTAACTAGTGTATGAATGGAGAACAAAAGTATGTCATTACAGAGCATACTTCTATACAGTAGTGGGAAAAAGTACCATATAATACTATCTTGCTATCCGCTCTGAAAATGTCGATATTATACTGTGCAAAAGAAAAATTAAGGAGTAGGGAATGAAACAGGAAATAAACCATAGTAAGATTGCAAATAAGTCGGTATTATTATTTATCACATGTATCGATTTAATCATGGCTTTTAGTTATTTAAAGGGAGCTGTAGGTCAAGGATTGTCAAAACAATTTGTAGGATTATTTACAGGAATGGTATTAATAACATTAGTCATTAATTGGGCAGTTTACTTAAAAGACAAAGAATCTAGTGCATTTCGCCATATATCTATTATTGGTTTTGGTATTATATATGCATTAAGTGTATTTAATGCGGCCAATGATGCAGTGTTTACAATTGCATTTCCATTGGGAGTAGTATATATCTTATATTGGGATTTTGAATTCTTTTTAAGATCCTCATTAGTAGTTATAGGAATTAATGTAACAAGTGTAGTGATATACTTTATGAGAGGAACATTTCCATCTGGAGTAGAAGCAAGTTTTCCACCTGCAATGTTTCAATTAGGTTCTGTAATTATGACATTAATCGTACTTATTTATATTATAAAAACAACAAATTACCTTACAAAAGCCAGAATGGATGCAATTAAGGAAGAACAGAATAAGGCGAACACGTTGTTAGGAGAAATCTTATCGGTAGCGTCGATTGTAAAGAAAAATTCCGATGATGCAGATCAGATCATTACAGAATGGGATGCATCAACAAATACGGTAACAGAAGCGCTTGAAGCAATTGCATCAGGGAATGCAAAAAATGCGGAGAGTATTGACAAACAGACAGTAATGACGACACAGATTCAAAATATGATCAATCAGACAAAACAAAGTTCTGACGAAATGATTGGTATCTCCAGAGAAAGTGTAGAAGCAATCAATAGCGGAAAATCATCCATCGTGAATTTAAAAGCGAAAGCGGATCAGATTGAAGAATCAAATCAAAGCGTAATCCAGTCTATGGGAACATTAATTGCGAATGCAGGCGAAGTAGAGCAGATTACAAAAGATATTTTTAGCATTTCAAGTCAAACAAACTTATTAGCATTAAATGCATCCATTGAAAGTGCAAGAGCTGGTGAGGCAGGAAAAGGATTTGCAGTAGTTGCAGAAGAAATTCGTGTGTTAGCGGATCAGACAAGAGAAATGACAGAAAGTATCAAGTCAATCGTAACATCACTTCAAGAAAATGCAGACAATGCACAAAATGTTGTTCAAGATGTAATTCTTGCTACAAAAGAAGAAAAAGATCTAATCGAAGTTGCAGAAAATAATTTCACCGCGATTGAGACAAAGATGAGTACCTTAAATGGCAATGTGGAAGTAATTTATAATCAGGTAAATAATATTTTATCTTCAAATAATGAAATTGTTGATAGTATTAACAGCATCAGCCAAGTAAGTAATGAAGTAACAGCAAGCACAGACAATGCCGTATTAATCGGCAAGGAAAATAATGAAAAGGCTGAGCAGGCAAAACTTCTTATGAACGAGCTTTTAGAACAGGCAGAACAGCTTAATAAATACAATGATTAGTTGACTGTCACAATTTTTGATATACGAAAAGATTATCATTAAAATAATGTAGATATCGATGCACAGCCTATAGGGAAGGTATTGGAAATACCTTCCCAAAAGAAGAAATTCTTCAAAAGACAAAAGAAGAGCTTCCTAAAAGACTAGAATTTAATTGTAAATAGTTAGTTGTAAGATGGAGAGTGGGCGACTATAATTAATAGGAAAGTAAAAAAAAGGAGTGTTTGAAGATGAAAGTATTATTAGTAAATGGTAGTCCAAAGGCCAATGGCTGTACATATACCGCACTTTGTGAGGTGGCAGGAGAATTAAATAAAAATGGGATTGAGACTGAGATTTTCCAGATTGGAGCAGATCCAGTTGCAGGATGTATCGGATGCAATGCCTGTCTAAAATCAGGTAAATGCTTCCGTAATGATGTGGTAAATGAGTTCTTAGATAAGGCGAAAGACGCAGATGGCTTTGTATTTGGTTCTCCAGTTCATTTCGCGTCTGCATCAGGAGCATTAACAAGCTTCTTAGACCGTGCATTCTACGGCAGAGGCAACTTATTTGCAGGAAAATTAGGAGCTAGTGTAGCAAGCTGTCGACGTGGTGGAGCGAGCGCAACATTCGATCAAATTAATAAGTATTTTACAATTAGCAACATGCCAATCGTATCCTCTCAATACTGGAACCAGGTACATGGCAACACACCAGACGAAGTACGTAAAGATGAAGAAGGAATGCAGACAATGCGTACCCTAGCAACCAATATGGCATGGCTGTTAAAATGCATTGAAGCAGGAAAAAATGCAGGCATTGAGCTTCCACAAAGAGAGGCTGCAATTAAGACAAACTTTATCCGTTAAGACCTGCTTTTTTCCTTGATCAAGTTCGCAAAAACTTCATAGAAAATTTATCTGGAAATAATTGACAGACCCTTTTGCCTCAACTATAATGAAGACGGTTGCAAAAGATGCGGGCAGTATAAATTATAGTGGCAAAAGGAGTTGTATCAAAATTATTGAGGCAAATGCAGTACAAAAAAGGTTATCGATGTTGGATGTGATTCGGGCAGAAATCCATAACATAATCGTAAACGAAGAAGAATTCGAGGTACGGCAACCAATCTTGAA
>JAUNRX010000188.1 GCA_030539495.1 bacterium
AGCAGTTTTGACAGAAGAGATTCAGGAAGAAGCGGTTTCGACAGAAGAGATTCTGATAGAAGATCTGAGAAGAGAAGTAGCGTAGATTGTCCAGTTTACAATAGATGTGGAGGCTGTAGCCTTCGTCACGTATCCTACAAAGATCAGTTGGCTCATAAACAAGACAAAGTGAACCAACTTCTTTGCAACTACGGATATGTATCTGACATTATCGGAATGGAAAATCCATACCACTACCGTAACAAGGTACATGCTACATTTGGCCGTTTAAAAAATGGAACTTATATCTCAGGTGTATACGAAGAAGGGACTCATTTCATCGTGCCAATTGAAAGCTGCTTAATTGAAGATGAAAAAGCAGATGCAATCGTTGGAACAATCCGAGGATTATTAAAATCCTTCAAGATTAGAACGTATGATGAAGATTCAGGATACGGCTTACTTCGCCATGTATTAATCCGTACAGGACATAAGTCTGGTGAAATCATGGTTGTATTAGTATTAGCAGATCCAATCTTACCAAGTAAGAACAATTTCGTAAAAGCATTACGTAAAGAACATCCAGAGATTACAACAGTAGTAATCAATGTAAATGATAAAAAGACAAGCATGGTGCTTGGTGATAAGCAAACAACAATCTATGGTAAAGGATTTATTGAAGATGAATTATGCGGATGTACATTTAGAATTTCTCCAAAGAGTTTCTATCAAGTAAATCCAATCCAAACAGAAATCCTTTACAACAAAGCGATTGAGTTAGCAGAACTTACTGGAAATGAACGTGTCATCGATGCTTACTGTGGTATCGGTACAATCGGTATGATTGCAAGCAAGCACGTAAAAGAAGTAATCGGTGTAGAATTAAATAAAGATGCCGTTCGTGATGCCGTAGTAAATGCAAAAGCAAACGGAATTAAGAACATTTCCTTCTACAACAACGATGCCGGTAAATTCATGGTAGAATTAGCAGAACAAAACGAACACGTTGATGTGGTATTTATGGATCCACCTCGTGCCGGAAGTGATGAAGCCTTCCTATCAAGCGTTGTAACTCTTGCTCCAGACAAAGTTGTCTATGTAAGCTGCAGCCCAGAAACATTAGATGAAGATTTAGCTTACCTTACTGACCACGGTTATAAGGCAAGAAAGATCGTTCCTGTGGATATGTTCCCTTGGACTAGCCATGTGGAAACTATCGTTATGTTGACAAAAGTTAAATAGGAAAATAGGATAAAAAGTATTTTGGAGGATATACTATGGAGTTTAAAGGAACAAAATTAGAGGACATTATCGTGACACTTCCTTTTGCAGATGGAACAAGTGTGGAATGTGGAGTTTATTCTTATTTTGAGGTTAACAATAAAGAATATTTTGCAATGCTTCCTCTTAAAGGGAAAAAGCAATTAGATTTTTCTCAAAAGTATATGCTTTATGAAGTAAAGGAAGATGAGGAGCATAATCCTATCGTTTTATATATAGACAGTGATGAGGAATACGCTATTGCAGCTCGATATTTTTCAAATCAGTTGAAATAGACTTTTAAAGGGAACAGGTAAAATAGCCTGTTCTCTTTTTTATATTTATGGCTTTCGCCTATTTCACAAGTTATGTGACTGGAGACTAATTATTATATAAAAATCAAACAGATGACTTAGCACATACAAAACGAAAAGGACACATACCTATACTTGGAGAATAAACATTGTCAATTTAACTCGAATTATGTATAATTAAAGTTCGAAAATAAAAAGAGGTGGGTAATTGAATGAAAAAAAGAATAGGTATTTTAAGTTTCCTCTTTTGCATTTGTATGTTGGCAATGCCAAATGTGCAGGTAAAAGCAGCAAGTTTTGCCAGTGGTATGGGTACGGTAAGTAATCCATATAAAATTGAAACACCGGCACAATTGAATGAAATCCGTAATTATTCAGATAAACATTTTGTTTTAGTGAATGATATTGATTTGAGTCAGGATCGAAAGACAAGAGATTGGCAGCCAATTAAGACGTTTTCTGGTTCATTAGATGGAAATGGATATTCCATTAAAAATCTATATGTAGAGCAGGAAAACAGCTCAGTAGGCTTAATTGTTGAAGCAAGTAATGCAACAATTAAAAATGTATCATTAACGGATGTGAATTTAAGTGGGAAAAATACAGCAGGCTTGGTTGTCAAGGTGCCAAGTGGCAGCCAATTAACGATTGATGGCTGTAATGTAGTGGGAACACTAAAAGGAAAGCAGGTTTCAGCTGGATTAGTTGCACAGGCTTATGGAAAAGTAGCTATTAGGAACGTTTCCGCCAACGGAACCATTGAGGGTGGTCTACTTGGGGGAATTATCGGAGAAATGAATGAAGGACAAGTTACTTATGCTACATATAAGGGAAGCATTAGCAAGACAGGTTATTCGTATTATTATTCTCTCGGTGGTATAGTTGGCCAGATAAATACAAATACGACAAATGCGCTTATTGATTCCTGCGACGTGGAAGCTACGTTATCCAATGGCGGAGGTATAGTAGGAAGCGCGAATGGCGGCAGTATTAAGAATTGTACAATGCAAGGATCAATTAACGGATATGGCGGCGGAATTCTTGCAGTATCTACAAGTTTTTATGGGGAAGAGAAGAATCGTATACAGGTACTTAATTGTACAAATAAAGCAGATATTACTATTGGCGGTGGTGGAGGAATCGTAGGACAAGCAAATGACGGTTGTACGATTAAAAACTGTATAAATTATGGAAATGTAACAGGAAGAATGGAATCTGGTGGTATTGCCGGAATGTTGATGAGAAATGGTTTAGTGGAAGACTGTGTCAACTATGGCGATATGCAGGCATTTGATAAAGATGATGGAACTGGAGCAGCAGGTGGTATTGTTGGAAGAACCGTGGACTATATGAGTTTTAACGACAAGGACACTAGCCAAGTGGTGAATTCTATTTCCTTTGGAAAATCAGTTGGAGATTATCCAGGAACCATATGTGGAGTTTCCGGTGTAGACTTTATGTTTGCAGGCTGTTACTATACTTTTGATCAACGACCGGTTGGAAGAGGCAATAGCGAAGGAACTTACCGAGTAGGAGAAGTAAGGAACCCTTTGATTCATGTTGGTACTACACAAAGCATGGAATCTATTTATGGTAAAGAGGTAAGCATTACTCCTTTGGAGGTAAAAGATGCTACTATTATCGAAATCAGCAATAACAAGCTTGTTGGTAGAGCTAGTGGAACTACAGTGGTTACTTTCAAAATAGAGTTTGACTGGAATGGAAATAAGCTATATTATCAAAATAGACAAAGCATTGAGGTCGTTAGTAATGGATTTGCAGGTGGACAAGGAACTCATGAAGATCCATATCAAGTAGCCACAGTAGAACAGTTAGAATTAGTAAGAAGTTATCCAAATGCATATTATCGTTTGGAAAATGATATTGATCTATATAGTGTAAGAAGCTTTGAGCCAATTGGTTCAAAAAAAGCTGCATTTACAGGAGGATTTGATGGAAATAATCATGTTATTTCTGGACTCACTGTGACAAAACAAACAGAATATGCGGGATTATTTGGTTTGGTATGTAATGCAACGATTGAAAATATTGGGCTAGAGGATGCCTATATTACTACAGGAAAATATGCCGGTGGTATTGTAGGGTATGCATTGGCTGCCAATATTGAAAATTGTATTGTAAATGGTGAAATTGCAGCTACTTCAGTACAAAATAATTATGCAGGCTTAATTGTTGGATATATGCAGGATGGAAAACTAGATAATAGTTGTGGCGTAGGTGCTGTTAAGTCAGCATACGCAGGAGTATTTGCCGGATATATCGATACAGTTCCCACGAATTGCTACTGGTATCAGCCATATAGTAATAAGGGTGTTGGAACAGGAACTTCACAGTCAGTAAATGCGGTAAAGAAAATTGATCTTGGAATTAATAACATGACGGTTGGTGATAGAGTAGGCACAGCTGTAATGGCAAGAGCAACCGTTCCAACAACTAATTTCAAACTGTATGGTACACCAACAAACTACTCCTATAAGAGTAGTAGCAATACAAAAATCATTAAGATTGTAAACGGACAGTTAGTTGCAGTGTCTAATGGAACTACCATGGTAAATGTTACGGTATCTTTTAAAAACGGAAAGAGCGTGAATTTAGATTACCAAGTAGCGGTGAAACAGCAAATGAGCAAGGTATCTGTTTCTGCAATTACAACACAGATGTTTACGAATAAAAATATTACTCCAAAGATTGTAGTAAAGGATGGTAATAAAGTACTTTCGGTAAATGATTATTCCATCAGTTACTCCAACAACAGAAATCCAGGAAAGGCATCAGTAACGATTACTGGAAAAGGAAATTATAGTGGAACAAAGACCATATACTTTACAATTCAGCTGCCAAAGGTACAGACTCCTAGTTATGCCGTATCTCAGAATACAGTAAAACTATCCTGGAAAGCGATATCCGGTGTAAATGGATATGAGGTATATCAATACAGTACGAAGAAAAATACCAATGTAAAAGCAACTACATTACAGATTGGAAAACTAGCTTCTGGTACAGCATATCAATATAAGGTACGTGCTTATAAGATGGTAGCTGGGAAAAAAGTATACGGGGCATATTCCAATGTGGTCAAGCCAGTTACTAAGTTGAAGACACCAAGTGTTTCATTAAAGGCAGGAAAAGGCTTAGTTACAGTAAAATGGAGTAAGACAACGGGAGCCAAAGGATATGAGCTACAGATGTCAACGAAAAAGGGTAGCTCTTATAAGACAATTAAAGAAGAAAAATCAAATGCAAAAGTATCCTATACAAAGACAAAACTAACAAAAGGAAAGACGTATTACTTTAGAGTTAGAGCTTACCAAGTGGTAAACGGTAAAAAAGTATATACAGGATACAGCAGTGTAAAAAGTGTTAAGGTAAAATAGCATAAGATAAAATAGACGGGCTTACAATTAAGAAAGTACCGTCTATTTTTTTGATGTTTTTGAAAAACATCTGAAAGCTTAATCAAGAAGCGGTAAAGCAAGTAGTTGAAAAAGTAAGGGAGAAAAGTCAAGAGATTGATGTCTGGTGTTCAGTTAAGTGGTAGATGCCGGTAGAAAGATGATTCGTTACCGAAGCAATTTCTTTTTCTGTAAAGTAACTCAAAAGATCGTTTTCCGGCTACAGGGAAAAAGAAAGTGTACCCTATAAAGTAGAGTACTAAAAAGAGGCTATCATTGAATTAGGGTATTGTTTTGTCCATTTCTCGATGACTTTCTCGAGGGCGCAAAGCG
>JAUNRX010000189.1 GCA_030539495.1 bacterium
TCTTGTTCGGTCCACTGCTCAAAGGCTACTTCCATACATCCTTGATGAAGATTTTCACCATCCATCTTCTCTCTTTTTATCGCAGAGTGTATGTACTCCTCCTTATCACTGCATTTGCTATTTTCTATTAAAAATAGTTTATCATAGCAAAAATTTCCTGTCAATCTAAATGTGTTATATTTTTACATTTTATCCAATATTATCTTTATTTATTACACTTATTTCGCTGTAAAGTCTAAAATTATTCTTTCCTGTATTTTTTACACTATAAAGTGCATGATCGGCATGTTCTAATAACTCTTTATAAGCCCCTCCATCCACCGGATAGATTGCAATCCCTATGCTGCCGCTGACCTCCAAGCTATCATCTTCCTTACGAAACTGCCTATTAAACGCTTCAGTCATACTAGTCGCCTTATTTATAACCTGCTCTATGCTCGTTACATCTCGCATCAATACGACAAATTCATCTCCGCCAATTCTTCCAACCACATCTTCCTCGCGAAACAAACTGTTCACTCTGGATGCTAAAGTTGCAAGGACATGGTCTCCTTTTAAATGCCCATAGGTATCATTTACATGTTTGAAATTGTCAATATCAATAACAAAGAATGCATGTTTGTCGAATGGTCGGCTTGTCGTTAAAATCTCTGTAATTACTTCCTCTGTTGCACCTTTGTTAAATGTATTGGTTAAGGGATCCCGCTGTGCCTTAAACTGCAGTTTCTCCAGCTCCCGCTTCTGCATATCGATATTTACAATCTTGCCAATGACCCGGGCCGGAAGATTATCCGAACCACAAATGGCCTTTGCCCTGATATGACACCATTCATATTCTTCCCTGCAATTTAAGATTCGAAACTCATATTCAATCTTTTCCTTACCAATATGTAAAGCATTGCAATACTCCATAAAGATCGTCCTGTCTTGCGGATGAACAAATCGAAGATTTACAAAAGATTCTGTATAATTATATGTAATTGAATTTCTCCCAAAAACCGTCTTATACTTCCTGGAATTATGCATAATATCAGTTTTCACATTATACTCAAAAATCACATCATTCGCCAATTCTGTTGCTACCCGATACCGCTCCCCTTCGATTTCTCTTTCCTTTATTAATTGCTTCTGCTCTCTTATTTTCTTCTGCTGCCATATGATTATACTTATCAAACAGAGAAACAGCATAAATCCTATCACCGCAACTGCTATCTGTAAGCCAACAGACATCTGTTGTATGCCAAACATCTTATTTTTCCTCCCCTTAGTCTTACATGTATAGCCTTATTTACATATTTATTAGTATTTTAAACCACAACTCGACTACTTGTCACCCTATTCTTTTGGTTTTTTTTTACAAACTATCTTCGGGTTAATTTTATCGTCTGAATTAGTACTGTTGGCAACAATGCTAACCCAATAATCTGTAGACCTGCAATAAAGGACACTGCCTCCACGCTGAATATTTTATGCAAAAACGGAAGAAATAGCACAAGAGCAAGCAGTCCTGCCCCACTAAGAAATGCCCAGAGGCTATAAAGATTGGACTTTATGCCAAGTCGAAAAATGCATTTCCTTCCTCTGCAGTTAAATCCATGAAATAGTCTTGCTAAGACAAGTGTAGAGAATGCCATCGTCGTCGCCATTGCAGGACTATCCTTCATCCCAACATAGTAGGCAATCAAGGTAACTATAGCAATCATGCTTCCAATGCCAGCTACTTTACCTAAAAATGCTCTTGTCAAAATTCCTATCTTAGGGTTTCTTGGTGGTTCTTCTAATATGCTTGGATCCGATGGTTCCATCCCAATGGCAATTGCAGGTAAGGAATCAGTAAGTAGATTAATGAACAATAGATGGACTGGAAGAAACGGAACCGGCAGTCCCATAATGGAGGTATATAACACCGATAAAATCCCAGCCATATTCCCTGATAATAAAAATAAAATAGCATTGGTTATATTGCGGTATACATTACGTCCATTGGCAACTGCTTTAATGATAGTTGCAAAATTATCGTCCGCCAAAATCATGGCTGCTGCATCTTTGGACACCTCGGTTCCTGTAATCCCCATAGCTACTCCAATGTCTGCCTTCTTGAGTGCTGGTGCATCATTGACGCCATCTCCGGTCATAGAAACGACATTGCCTCGCTTCTGCCAAGTCTCAACAATACGGATCTTATTTTCGGGAGATACCCTTGCATAGACAGAAATCTTCGTAATCTTCTGCTCTAGTTCTTCTTCTGTTATTGCATCCAGCTCTATGTCTGTTAATGCCATATCCCCTTCTTCAAATATGCCAATTTCCTTTGCAATTGCAATTGCTGTTACCTTATGGTCTCCCGTAATCATAATCGGCCGTATTCCGGCTTTTCTAGCATCTGTCACCGCTTGCTTTGACTCTTCACGAGGAGGGTCCACCATGGCAACAAGTCCAATAAAGGTAAATCCCTGCTCTGTTTCCATAGTAAGTGGCTCCTCCATCTCTTTATACGCAAACGCTAAAACACGAAGTCCATTTTCAGAAAATAGCTGATTTTGTGTTAAGATTTCTTCTCGGCTCTTTTCATTCATCTCATATATACCTTGGGATGTCATTTTATATAAACAACGGTCTAACAACACATCGACTGCACCCTTGGTCAATACCGTGGGTACATTATGTAAATTATATTTGGTACTCATAAGCTTTCGATTGGAGTCAAATGGTAGTTCCTCCAGCCTCTTCATAGATGACCGTATAAACTCTTCATTCATATAATGCTCGTGGAAAAATGGGTTATTTTTAATCTGAACGCCACGAAACATTTCTAGAAGTGCATATTCTGTAGGATCACCGATTCCTTTTCCTTCTACGATACTGGAGTCATTGGTCAAAATGGCATCATAAAGCAAATAGCGGTGTAGTCGATTGGTAATGTCGATTTGGTCTAGGCTTAGCCCCATATCATCAATATATAATGCCTGCACAGTCATCTTATTCTGGGTCAACGTACCTGTCTTATCGGAACAAATAACAGATACACAGCCTAAGCTCTCTACTGCTTTCAGTTCTTTTATAATTGCATTTTCTTTAGCCATCTTCTGTGTACCCATGGCCTGCACGATGGTAACGATAGAACTTAATGCCTCAGGAATTGCGGCAACTGCCAGAGCCACAGCAAACATTAAGGAATCTATGATTGGCATATGACGAAAAATACTTAAACCAAAGACTACGATACATACAAACATTATCGCAATGGCAAGTTTTTTACTGAACTCATCCAGACTTACCTGTAACGGAGTCCTCCGCTCTTTTGATGTATTCATAAGGGATGCAATCCTTCCCAGTTCTGTCTCCATACCAATTGCCGTAACCACAACTTCCGCACGTCCATAGGTTACAAGACTTCCCGAATACACCATATTTACCCTGTCTGCAAGAGCTACTTCCCCATGTAAAGTTGTCTCTGCTTTTTCAACATTGGCTGATTCGCCAGTTAACGAGCTTTCATTTACCTGTAAAGAATAGTTCTTTCGAATCCTTCCGTCGGCTACTATCATATCGCCTGCTTCTAATAGAACAAGATCGCCCGGAACAATGTCTTTTGATAAGACCTCAATCTTTGTTCCATTTCGTATTACCTTGGCACTCGGAGAGGACAATTGCTTCAGGCTTTCTAAGGAACGGGCTGCATTTACATGCTGGACAGTTCCTAATACGGCATTGATTACAAGTACGATTAAAATTACGATGGTACTCTCCAAATTGCCGGAAAAGATTGAGATAATTGCAGCTATCATTAGTATCAGTACCAGCAAATCACAAAACTGACTGAAAAAGACTTGAAGTGTACTTTTCTTTTTCTCTTCTTTTAATATATTTTCTCCTTTTATAGCACGTATCTGCTCCACCTGAGCCTTAGTAAGCCCTTGTGTGGTAACTGAAAATTGTTTCATCACTTCTTCAGCTGAAACATTCCAATACTCCTTCATTAAACCTCTTCCTTTCAGGTGAGTATACATCGTGGTCTATATTATTCAGGAAAATAAAAAATGAGACTATTATTGCACTATAAAAATGCAATAATAGTCTCGGAAATCTTGTCCAGTCAATGAAACGTGTGTCTTTTATTTCGACATTAAATAAGCATTTGCCTATTCGTTCACAACTACTTCGTTCATACCAATGATGTTGTAGATTTGTTCAGAACGTTCTTTTGTAGAACCACTGATGATTGAGTATGGAATATTTTCAGAATCTAAGAATTGTTTGATTGCTTCATCAATTGATTTCGCTAATCCTTCATCTTGCCATCTAACGCCATCTTTCTTATATCCAAATTCTCTTGGAACAAAGAAGATATGGTCATATTTATCAATATCTCTTAACGCCAAACCGTAAAGATCTTTTAAAATCTCAATTTCTTTAATAGTGCGCTTTTTGTCACCAAGCATAAATCTTCCATATACATATGGAATGAATGTAGCATAGTCAGTAATTGCATAATCGAATTCTTCTAAGGAATCCTCAAGCATTTTTTGGCCAAGATAGATACCATATTGTTCTGATATAGTTTCAATCATGCCCTTTTCTTTTAAATAATCTGTGCTATATTCTGAAACTGCACCTACATTTAATCCTTTTATTTTCAAATCCACATATACTTGCTGGATTAAAGTAGTCTTACCACATCTAGGTCCCCCTAGTATTGCAATTCTAACAGGCATTTTATAAAATCCTCCACATAAAGTCAAATAAATACGGTCTATTATAACATAAAAGGTCGTATTTTGTCATTAAGAAGATGGATTACAATTAATGGTTGTAACAACTTTTTTTAGAAAATAGTCCTATTTATCTAACTTAATCGCACAAATAGGACTATTTTTTCTACATTTTTTCTTTGTTTTTTAATTTTTCTAACGCTGTATCTAGGCGTTTCTTACGAGTTTCTTCTTTTTTTGCCGATAAAATTGAGGAACAATATTTCTTTTTTACAGAAAACGATAAACTTTCCCAAAATCTTTTTATAATTTCATCTTCTTGTATTGCTTTTTCTAATTCGGAAGGCAATTCAAGGACACGTTCTTCTTCGTCTTTCTCAATGGTCACGCTGATCATTTCACCAAATGTCTTCCCAATTGCAGTTCTAACTTCCTTTGTAATTCCAATAATATAGCATGGCAATCCCATACGTACGATGGAGCCTCGGTATGGATAACCATCAAACGTTGCCTTCACCTTTACACGTTTGCTTCCATATTCTTGTTCTACATCAAATGGAATTTCAATATAAC
>JAUNRX010000190.1 GCA_030539495.1 bacterium
ACACACACTTTGTTCTTTCCAAGAAATCAGAGTGTAAAACACACTATGATGATATAAATAACGACCATATAAAAGGAGGAAATCATATGAAGAAAAGAAAAATAGTAAGTGTAATCGTTTGTATGTCCATGATCGGCACAATGCTCGTTGGGTGCCAAAAGAAAGAGGAGACAACTTCCACCCAAACTTCAGAAGCAACGCCTTATGAGGCAGCTGCAACAACCGAAAAAAAAGATAATGTCATTCGAATTGGTGTTATTTCTTCCTTAACCGGTGGGTCTGCAATATATGGTGAGGGGGCACAAAACTCCATTACAATGGCAGCAGAAGAGATTAATGGAAGTGATAGTCCTTATAAAGTCGAAATTGTAAATGGAGGAAAGGTAGTAGATGATGCAGGGGACTCCAAACAAGCGGTCAATGCCTACAACAGTCTTGAATCACAAAAGCCGGATGCGGTGGTGGGAGCATTTTTCTCATCCGTTACCCTTCCAATGGCAGAGATTGCAAAAGATCAGAAGATGCTGTTACTGGCAACCGGTGCAACCAACTATAAAGTTACAAAAGTGGGACCTACTATCTTTCGAGATTGCTTTATCGATCCATATCAAGGGAAGATGGCAGCATCTTTTGCAAAAGAGCAGGGAGTGAAAAAAGCTGCAATTATTTATGCGAAGGATGATGATTATTCCAATGGATTAAAAGATGCATTTGTTGAAAATGCAAAAGCAGCCGGAATTGAAATTGCCTATACCGGTGAATGTACAACGAAGGATACCGATTTCTCAGCACAGGCTTCCCAAGCAGTCGCTTCCGGAGCAGACTTTTTATTCTATCCATGTTTCCTAGATACGGTGCCATTATTAGTACAACAGGCCAGAGATGCCGGATATGAAGGCGTGATCATGGGTGGTGACGGCTGGGATGGTGCAGATACCACCGGCTTAGAGTCTTATTTTGAAAAATGTTACTTTACAAATCATTATTCTTCTGAAGATACGGCACCAGCCGTTCAGAAGTTTGTAACAAAATATAAGGAAAAATACAGTGAAAAGAGTTTAAATGCTTGTGCCGCATTGTATTATGATGCCATTTACATGTTGGTGGAGGCCGCTAAAAATGGTGGGGGTTCCGATACCGCTTCCTTGGTAAAAGGGATGACAGGCATGAAGTTTACCGGTGTAGGCGGTACATTTACCTTGGATAAGAATGGTGATCCTGCTAAGAGCGTGGTAGTAAACACCTATGAAAAGGGAAAAGTAAAATGGTTTAAGACCCTTCAGCCAGAAGCAAACTAAGTGGTTCAAGCAACAAGCCGGAAAAGAGGAGGTGCTTCGACGTGTCATTATTTATTCAGAGTTTGATTAATGGGTTAAATCAAGGTGCAATCTATGCATTGATCGCACTTGGCTATACGATGGTATACGGCATTATCCGAATGATTAATTTTGCTCATGGTGACTTTATCATGGTGGGTGCATATACATTGTTTTACACGGTTCCCTTGATGATCCATCAGGGAATGCCGCCATGGATTGCTGTGTTTATTGCCATTGTAGTCTGTACTGTAGTTGGTGTCTTGGTAGAAAGGATTGCTTACCGCCCAGTTCGGGCGGCAGGCTCTATGTCTGCATTGATTACGGCATTGGCCATGAGCTTGTTTTTAGAGAACCTTGCAATGGTGGTATTTGGTGCAAATCCCAAATCAGTAACAGGAATTTTCAATCTTCCATATCTCACGATCTTTGGGGCCAAATTGCAAGAAAAGTATTTATTAACCATTGGTATTGGCGTCCTTATGATGGTTGGATTACAACTATTTGTTAAGAAGACAAAACTAGGGAAGGCAATGCGTGCCGTACCTCAGGATAAAGAAGCATCCGTGCTAATGGGCGTCAATGTAAATAAGATTATATCAATTACATTTGCAATTGGATCCGCACTTGCAGCAGTTGCTGCATTGATGTATTGCTCGACTTATCCTAGATGTACCACCGATATGGGCTCTATGATGGGACTTAAAGCATTTATAGCAGCGGTGCTCGGAGGCATAGGAAGCATTCCAGGAGCAATGGTGGGAGGCATTATTGTAGGCCTTGTAGAAATCTTTGTAAAAGTATATGTTGCTCCTGGCTGGTATGAGGCCATTACATATAGCCTATTAATTTTTGTCTTACTAATTAAACCATCCGGCATTCTAGGTAAGAGTGTTGGTGAGAAAGTGTAGGTGAGGAGGATGTCAAAGAAAAAGAAAATATCCTACCTGATTAATATGGCAGGTATCCTGTTTGTATTTCTAGTGTTGACAGCCGTGTTCCAGTCTGGTGTATTAGGAAATCGGACTGAATATATCAAAGGGATTTGTACAACGGCATGTTATACGATCATTATGGTTGCATCCTTAAACCTTCTAGTGGGATTTATGGGAGAATTCTCATTAGGACATGCAGGATTTATGTCCGTTGGAGCCTATGCTTCGGCAATTGTGACTAATGTGCTGTATCAATATGTAATACCGGATGGAGCACTATTTATCATTGCCTTATTAGTTGGAGGAATTACGGCAGCCATTGCAGGTGTGCTTGTAGGAATACCGGCGTTACGGCTACGTGGTGATTATTTAGCAATTGTCACCGTTGCATTTGCAGAAATCATTCGAGTGGCATTTTGTAACTTTAAGATTACCGGTTCCGGAAGGACTATGAGTGGCATTGCCAAATTATCCACGTTTAATTGGTGTTTCTGGGCAATGGTGATTTGTCTGACCTTTATGTTTATGTATACAAGATCCAGGTTTGGCAGGACAGTTACGGCAATTCGAGAAGATTATATTGCGGCAAGCGCTAGTGGAATTAACGTTACGTTTTATAAAGTACTAAACTTTGCTATTTCTGCATTTTTTGCAGGCGTCGGCGGGGCTATGTATGCACACTATATGACGGCAATGATCCCAACAAACTTTAACTTTAATTATTCTGCCGAGATGTTAACGGAGGTAATTATCGGAGGTACTGGATCGTTAACTGGATCAATTATTGGTGCAGCGTTCCTTTCCTCCTTGCCGGAGCTTATGCGGCAGTTTGCAAATTATCGTATGTTAGCTTATTCTGTCGTATTAGTACTTGTTATGATCTTTAAGCCAGGCGGCATATTTGGGAAATGGGAATTCTCATTGACCAGGCTGCTTTCCCGTATCAAAAAGTTCTTTAAAACTCCGCCGAAAAAACAGAAAGAGGAAGGAGGAAGCATAGATGGAGAAACCAATTATTCCGGTACTGAAAACGCATGATTTAGGCATTTCCTTTGGAGGGCTGAAGGCGGTGGACTGTTTCAATATAGAAATTGGACAAAGCGAGCTGATGGGACTGATCGGACCAAATGGTGCTGGTAAGACCACGGTATTCAACCTATTGACGGGGGTCTATAAGCCAACCGAAGGATCGTTTTATTTAAATGGTGGGAAGATGAATGGGAAAAATACGCATCAGATCGTTGCTGCGGGAATATCTAGAACGTTTCAAAACATACGTTTATTTAAGAAAATGACAGTAATCGAGAATGTCATGGTGGCTTTGAATATGTATATGTCGTATTCTCTTGTTTCCTCAATATTCCGTCTAAAAAAGTATTTTAAGCAGGAAGAGGAAGCGTATGCAAAAGCCATGGAATTATTAAAGATCGTTCATTTAGAAGAAAAATCGGAAGTGGTTGCAGAAAACCTGCCTTATGGACAGCAGAGAAGGCTGGAGATTGCCCGTGCCTTGGCAACAGGAATGAAGCTATTGTTGTTAGATGAACCGGCAGCAGGCATGAATCCTACGGAGACAGAGGAACTTTTAGAGATTATCAATGTAATTCGAGATAAATTCAAGATATCCGTGCTCTTAATCGAGCATGATATGAATTTTGTTATGAAGATATGTGAACGGATCCAGGTCATTGACTACGGAGTTACCATTGCAGAAGGAACCCCGGAGGAGATTGCCAATAATCCAAAGGTAATTGAAGCGTATCTTGGAAAAGAGGAAGAAGAGGAAGGGGTGGTCCTATGTTAGAACTTAAAAATGTGGAAATCAGTTATGGGGCCATTCAAGCAGTCCGAAATGTCAGTCTTTGTGTCAAGGACGGCGAGATTGTCTCATTGATTGGAGCAAATGGTGCCGGCAAGACGACCATATTACATACGATTACCGGTTTAAAGAAGGCAAGCAGCGGAACAATCACTTACGATGGAAAAGATCTCTTAAAAACAGAAGCAAGCAAGATTATTCATTTGGGAATTGCCCATGTACCGGAAGGAAGGCATATCTTTCCGGATATGACGGTAACAGAAAATCTAGAAATGGGTGCTTATATACATAACGACAAGGAGCAAATGCAGGAGTCTTTAAAAGAAATCTTTGAACGATTTCCAAGATTAAAGGAGCGCAGGAGGCAGACTGCCGGTACGCTTTCAGGAGGAGAACAGCAGATGCTTGCGGTAGGAAGGGCCCTTATGAGCCGGCCAAAAATATTATTGATGGATGAGCCGTCAATGGGGCTATCTCCATTATTGGTAAAAGAAATCTTTCATATTATTAAAGAAGTTCATGAACAGGGCATCACCGTGCTGTTAGTGGAGCAAAATGCAAAAATGGCCCTTTCCATTGCAAATCGTGCCTATGTGCTGGAAACAGGAAGTATTTCTATGGATGGAGATGCAAAGGAACTGCTAACAAATGAAAAAGTTAAAAAGGCATATCTTGGTCTTTAAGTAGTAGTTTTCTGTATGAAAAAAGTCGAATAATAGTATTGACAAGTGCTTTCTCCTATACTATACTAATGGGTGTAAAGAAAAAAACTTTACACCATAAAATTGTAAAAAACAAAATGAACATATAGAGTGATTACGAAAGTAACACAACACATTTTAGGAGGAAATTAAAATGGCAGTTAAAATCAGATTAAAACGTATGGGACAAAAGAAAGCACCTTTCTACAGAATTATCGTAGCAGATTCAAGAGCTCCAAGAGATGGTAAATTCATCGATCAAATCGGAACTTACAATCCAACAGTAGAACCAAGCGCTTTCAACGTAGATGAAGAAAAAGCGAAAACTTGGTTAGCTAACGGTGCTCAACCTACTGAAACAGTAGCTAAATTATTCAAAAACGCAGGCGTTCTTTAATTAGAAGCATAAGCTTAGCAATAAAAAAACCTTCAGGCAGTCTGTCTGGAGGTTTTTTTATACTCTACATAT
>JAUNRX010000191.1 GCA_030539495.1 bacterium
TGTTCCTTGTAAAGGATTTAAGACGCGAGAGTGTGTGGAACACACACTTTGTTCTCAATACCCTAAATTATTTTAATGGGAAATCGTCCTAAAGACTATAGGCTTTTACGACGGCCCACCATCCATGGAGTCTTGTTGTTGATGAATTCAATAATTGCATACTCCATTAATAGTACGATTACCAACACTGCAAGACAATCAAAATAATAGCGTGTATTTAGTTTAGAATGCATATGAGCAGTTTTGTACCAGCCCGCATACGCAACATTGATGATGCAGAAAATCCTTTGAGTAGCCATAAAGATCAAAGAGTTTTTTCCGTAGTACGTAAATAACTCAAGCTTAAAGTAATTCTCAAGGAACTCGAACACTAAGATTGCACCGAAAGATCCAGTAATTCCACATACATAGAATAGAGTAGGGTGAATTCCTAAGGCCATATTATTAAAGTCAATCCCACCGCTAAAACGGGAAAGATAAATCGTAAGCCCAGAAAGAAGAACGCCAAGTCCAAAACGATAATATTTTGCTTGAAGCTTTGATAATACAAAATACATTAAGTAACCAACCAATAGGAACCAAACGGCAACAATGGCCTTTGAAATTGTAAGTATAGGATAAGAAACTAGAATAAAGTAACTTTCACTAAGTGTTTCTTTCAGATGGGAAAGAAGCTGGGATGCTCCATAACCTACAACGATCGGCCAAACTAAGGTTAGCCCGATTACAATTTTATTTGTTTTCTTTAGGATAAGATATAGCAGGATTAAGCCTAAAAATAAACAAGGTAAGAACCATAATGTAGTGGCACCGCGAAATGTGATGGTTGCATATACATATTTCATAGCGAAAGAACGATAGTTAGTGCCGCCTGTTGCTAGGAGCAATAGAAAGCGAAAAGCAGTACCGAAAACGCTGAATGCAAAGTATGGAACCATAATGGAACTAAAAATTTTCTTTACATAACCTGTAAATGAAATCGTTTTATAGGAATTTAAAAGATTAACCATATAGCCAGAAACAATAAAGAAGATGGCTATTTTAAATGTCGACATCCATGTATCGATGGGATTTCCTATATCTGTAATATGACCATAGGTTACCATTAGGATACCTAGGCCTTTGGCCATATCAATATAGTTGAGTCGTTTCTTTTTCATGTAGTCCTCCAAATAGTAGAATATAGAACTCTGTTTATGGATTCAATTTACACTAATTAACAGAATTCTACACTAGTATAAAGCTAATGCATGTCAAAAGTCTAGTATATTCTAAGAATTTAAAAATATTTATAAAAAAAGCCATATAAGTGTAAAATAATCACTTATATGGCTTTTTGAAGTTCAATTATTTTTTTAGAGCCGGTATTGTATTATAATAATCGGTTGTTAAAATTAATTCTGATGCCTTTAGTTTATAACTGGCAATCTTCTTCATTGCTGTTACATACTTTTCTTGCTCCTCTGCAGACATTTCCACATCATCATTTAAAGTAAAAGTACCATCAAAACGATTATACAGGCCTTTATCCGTCAGCCAGCAGTTGGAGGAGAAATGAATAAAAGGACTGGAGTCGGACAAGATATCAGTTCCCATTAATAATCTGGAGTCATATTCCAGTCCAAGCAGGTTAGATAGCGTAGGAAGGATGTCGATTTGAGAACAAGGCTTTTCAATCGTTACAGTATCCTTCATGCTGCCGGACCAAAGAATAAGGGAGTTCTTGTATACATCAAAGTTAACATTCTTTTCATTCAGATTTTCTAATTGGTCTCCATGAAAACTCTTGCCACTTAGCTCTTCCAGAATATCCACATCACTATAAGGAATATGATCCGCAGTCATGCAGATTACTGTATTTTCAAGCTTCCCTGCTTTCTTTAATGCATTGATTAGGTAGGTTAATCCATTTTCCAGTTCCAGATTGGCAGCAATATAAGCCTTCGTCTTATCTGAATAAGGAAGATCTTTTACCTTATCCTTATTTTTAGCAGCCATTTGGTCTCCGTCAAAGCTATAAGGAAGATGCCCGCTAATCGTCATATAATATACGTTAAATGGATCGTCTTTATTTATATACTCATCCACAGTCTGTTTAAATAAATATTCGTCAGATTGAGGCCAGAGAGCCTTACCATTCGAATTCTTTTCCATTGTCACGCCACTGCCGCTTTGATGCCAGTCATAGCCTAGATTTGGATGAGACAGCTCACGTCCATACATATTTACATTACAGTGATAGCCTTGTGAATTATAACCAAGCTTATCTAACTGGTTTGCTAGTGTAAATGGAAGCCATGTTTTGTTCTTGCCGGTGTAGGTCATGCTGATTGGATTACCATTCTTGGGATAGAGGCCAACCAAGTTTTGAAATTCACCGCCTGAAGTACTGGTAAAATGCAATGGAGTATAGAAATTATGAAAGACAAATGCTTCATGTGTCAATTTATAAAGAGTAGGAGTCAGTTTTTTATCAATCATATAGCCAGAGAAGCCTTCTGCAGATAAGAAAATTACATTGTATCCCTTAAACATACCAGTATATTCATTCTTTTTGGTAGGTTCTACCGAGTCAAAATAGCGATCCAGCCATTTGACAGAGTCATTACTTTCCTTAGAAGCCAAAGAAGAAAAATCAATGTCCATTACGTTAGGAGAAGTATCGACTGCCTTGGTTGGCTCTGGAGTGCTTTTCTCAGTATTAGAAGAAGGAGAAGGACTAGCCTTTGCAGTTGGAGAAGGAGAGCTTCCTACTGTATTTGGAGCATTTAATAAGTCGCTTATACTATTAAAGTCCTCATCCACATTGACGTTTTCATTTACACCGAATAAACTGTGCTTGATATCAAGGCGAAGCATGGTAAATACGCCAAGGCTTTCGACCTGATCCTCCACATTCTTATCGGAAGCATAAAGGTTCTTTGGCAAGAATTCTGCATCTCCGCTCCAGGATAGACTTAAAACGCCTAAAGCACCTAAGTGTAACAAGACTGCCAGCCCTAATAGGGAGCTGCAAAGTACAAATCTTTTTGGTTGGTAGGTAAATATGGTATGGGAGAGTACAAGCAGCAGGATAAATGGGAGCAGGAATAAGAGAAGTCCAAGAAGATGTCCCGTGATACCAGTAAGAATGGCATTCTTATAATCCAGCAGGTTGTTATTTGCTGCAGTTTCTGCCGAGCTTAGAAGTTGATAATAGGTCTGTAAAATCATCTTACATTCCATTTCGATGCAGTAAATCAGGCATCCAAACAGACAAAATAAATATGTAAGATATTTATTGATTGTTTTTTTGAACAGGCTGGTCACAAAGGAGCAGAGGCATCCAATGGAAAGCCCGAAGAGCAGGTAAATGGCTGCATATTTTAAGTTCATCTTCATATAAAGGTGGAAGACAAGTTCTAAATATGCAAATGTCAAAGGAAGAAAGAGTAGTTGCAAGGTTTCACATAAATATGACTTTAGCGGCCTTTTTTTATCATTCGAATTTGAAACATTGGACTTAAAAGTATTCATAATGTACATTCCTTTCTGTTATCTCACAAATGCTCGACATTTCTTATGTAAAAAAATATAGCACAATCTAAAACTTAAGTCAAAAATTGGTAAAATAAATATGAAAAGATATTGCTTGAATAGTTTTATCTAATTCGTTATAATACGACAGAAAGGAAGGTCGTTCATGAAATTAGATATGACAAAAGGGAGCATCAACCGCCACCTAATTCGATTTGCAATCCCTTTGATTTTAGGAAACATGTTTCAGCTTACATATAATGCGGTTGACTCAATTATTGTAGGAAGATACATTGGAAATGAGGCTCAGGCAGCAGTAGGAACCGCCAATCCGCTTATGAATATCATCGTATTCTTTATCGTAGGAGCGTGTACGGGAATACAAGTTTTAATGAGTACATATTTTGGCGCAAAACAAGAGGATAAGCTTAGAAAAGAAATATCGACATCGATTATTATCGGTTTTCTTTTTGTCTTTGTTTTATCCGTAGCATCCATTATTTTTGCAAAGCCCCTATTAATGCTGATTCAAGTACCGAAAAGTATTCTTT
The DNA here is from genome assembly GCA_030539495.1 of bacterium. Lineage (GTDB taxonomy): Bacteria > Bacillota > Clostridia > Lachnospirales > Lachnospiraceae > KM106-2. The sequence continues at coordinate 4,068 of JAUNRX010000191.1, forward strand.
CCATGTCCACCACATATTTACAGATTATATTTGCAGGCTTAGTATTTACTTTTTTATATAATATTTATGCAGCTATTTTAAGAAGTATTGGAGATTCTAAGACACCAATATATTTTATTATCATTTCCTGCCTAATTAATGTAGGATTAGATATTGTATTTGTCGTATATGGGAAGATGGGAGTCAAAGGAGTTGCCTATGCAACGGTAATTGCAGAACTGGTCTCCAGTATTCTTTGCATTCTCTATGTAAGACGCCGTGTACCACTGCTTCGTATACCAGTAAAAGAGTTCCGAGTAGAGAAAGATATGGTACGTGATACTATAAGTTTTGGTATGAATACTGCAATTCAAAAGATTGCCCTAAATGTCGGCAAAGTTTTAGTACAGGGGTGTGTCAACACCCTTGATATTGATGCAATTGCCACATTTAATGCAGTATCCCGAGTGGATGACTATGTATTCCAACCAGAGCAGAGTATTGGAAATGCAATGACAACCTGTATTGCGCAGAATAATGGAGCTAAGAAGGAAGACCGTATCCAGAAGACATTGCATAAAGGTCTGATCTTAGAATTGATTTATTGGGTATTTATTGGTACGATTATTTATTTCGTAGCAGAGAAGGTTATGTACCTATTTGTAAATGATACTGAGAATAATGTGGTAAGCATGGGAACAAGCTATCTTAAGACAATGGCATTCTTCTATGTGATGCCGGCCCTTACCAACGGAATCCAGGGATATTTTAGAGGCCTAGGCAAGTTAAATATCAACTTCTATTCTACGCTGATTCAGATGATCGGTAGAGTAGTGATGGCGTATATCCTTGTTCCAAGACTTGGAGTATTTGGAATTTCCCTAAGCTGCTTTATCGGCTGGGTCGTAATGCTTGGCTTTGAAGTACCATATTATTTCTATTACCGAAGAAAGCAACAAATGATTAGTGAACATGCAGCATGCTAGAGTAGTAATTTTAATAATTGATACTTAGTAAAGAGAGAGTTTGTATCCTTTGTAGAAAAGAGTACAGGCCTCTCTTTTTTTTATTACGAGGAAATTTCTCTTAAAATCCCTTAGTAATGAAAAAACGCCCTTAAAAGAAGGGCGTAGAATGCGCACTTAGCTGCAAGGAATATGTCACTA
>JAUNRX010000192.1 GCA_030539495.1 bacterium
ATGTTTTAGAATTCCACGAAATAAATGATTATTTTGCTGATATGGAGTTAGATCCTAATCAGATTGAGAGGATATATGAATATTTAGAAGCTAATAATGTTGATGTTCTTCGAATTACGGAAGATGAAGACTTACCAACACTTGAAGATGAAGAGTTAGAAAACATTGATTTATCAGTCCCAGAGGGTGTCAGTATTGAAGACCCGGTTCGAATGTATTTAAAAGAGATTGGAAAAGTACCGTTACTATCTGCCGATGAAGAGATTAAGCTTGCGAAACGTATGGAAGAAGGAGATGAGATGGCAAAGAAACGATTAGCAGAAGCTAATTTACGTCTTGTTGTCAGCATCGCCAAACGATATGTGGGACGAGGTATGCTCTTTTTGGATTTAATTCAGGAAGGCAATCTCGGGTTAATCAAGGCAGTTGAAAAATTTGATTATACCAAAGGGTATAAATTCAGTACGTATGCTACCTGGTGGATTCGTCAGGCAATTACAAGAGCCATTGCCGATCAGGCCAGAACAATAAGAATTCCTGTTCATATGGTGGAGACCATTAATAAGCTGATTCGTGTACAGCGTCAGTTATTACAGGATTTAGGACGAGAACCTACGCCTGAGGAAATTGCGAAAGAGATGAATCTGCCCGTGGAACGTGTACGAGAGATACAAAAGATCAGCCAAGAGCCCGTTTCTTTGGAAACTCCAATTGGCGAAGAAGAAGACAGCCATCTTGGAGATTTTATTCAGGATGACAATGTTCCTGTCCCAGCAGAGGCCGCAGCATTTACACTGTTAAAAGAACAACTGGTGGACGTGCTTAGTACTTTGACTGACAGAGAACAAAAGGTATTACGTCTTCGATTTGGATTAGACGACGGAAGAGCAAGAACACTTGAGGAAGTGGGCAAAGAATTTAATGTTACGAGAGAACGTATCAGACAAATTGAAGCCAAGGCTCTTAGAAAGTTAAGACATCCAAGTAGAAGCAGAAAATTAAAAGATTATTTAGAATGATGGGTGCTGTTGTGGAGAAATCTATTCCTCCACAACAACCCTGTTTTTGTTTCGTAGGAAATTTCTCTCGGAGATGCGTCCTATGAAGTAAGAATACGTTGAAATAAAGAACGAAAGATTTATTTTTTGGAGGATATATGCAATTATCAAAACGTCTTAAGGCATTGACAGAATTAGTTACAAAAGGATTACGTGTTGCAGATATTGGTTGTGATCATGCCTATGTTTCTATTGAACTTTGTCAAAAGGAAATCGCAAGCAAAGTCATTGCCATGGATATCAATAAAGGACCATTAGAACGTGCAGCAGCAAATATTTTAATGTACGGATATGAAGAAAGAATTGAGACTAGATTATCTAATGGGGCGGAGAAGCTAGAGGTTGGCGAAGTAGACGCCCTTTTAATCGCAGGAATGGGTGGAGCGCTTATGAAAAACATCTTAAGCAGCCGTCAGGATGTGGTAGATGAACTGAAAGAACTATATTTACAACCACAGTCAGAGATTTTTCTTGTCAGAGGGTATTTAAGAGAACATGGCTTTGTAATTGAAAAAGAGACTATGTTGATTGAAGATGGAAAGTATTATGTGATGATGAAGGCAGTACGTGGAGAAGAGAGTGAGTGTTCTAAAGTATTTGATTGCTACGGAAAATATTTGTTAGAACATAAGGATCCTACTCTTTATGAATTCTTGTCACATGAATTAAAGAAAAAGAGAAAAATAGTGGCGACACTTTCAGATAAGTATGCAGATCGAGTAAATGAATTAAAACAGGAGATTGCTTTAATAGAAGGGGGACTTGAGTTTTATGCAGATTAGGGATATTATCGTTGGATTAGAGCAGCTTGCGCCTAAAAGAATGGCGGAGAGCTGGGATAATGTTGGATTATTAGTAGGGGCTGAGGATTGGCCGGTCAATAAAATCATGTTGGCACTGGATGCAACAGAGGATGTAATTAATCAATGTATTCATGAAAATGTAGATTTGTTAATTACGCACCATCCAATGCTTTTCTCTAAAATCAATCGTATAACGACGGCAGATGCTACAGGACGAAAGGTTATGAAATTAATCAAGCATCAGATTGCCTGCTATGCAATGCACACTAATTTTGATGTAACAGTAATGGGAATGGAAGGGGCAAAGAAATTAGGCCTTACGAATCCTAGAGTATTGCAGCAAACACAACAAGAGAGTTTTTATAAATTAGTCGTGTATGTACCAACAGATAGTGTTGATAAGGTAAAAGCAGTACTTTGCAAAGAAGATGCAGGACATATTGGTAATTATTCTGGCTGCAGTTTTGGTGCGGAAGGCATTGGAAGCTATAAACCAGAAGAGGGAACAAATCCATACATCGGTAAGATTAATGAAATGACTCATACAAATGAAGTGCGTTTGGAAACGATTGTACGACCAGAGAAGCTAGATCAGACAATTCAATCTATGCTGAAAGCACATCCTTATGAGGAAGTTGCATATGATGTTTATAAGTTAGAGAATAAAGGAAAGATCGCAGGTGTGGGTTACTATGGTTACCTTCAACGAGATATGTTATTAGAAGAACTTGCAGCATTTACAAAACAGGCATTTTCTATTCCAAATGTAAAAGTATGCGGGAATTTAGGAAGAAGAGTGGCCTCTGTTGCAATTTCTCCTGGTTCAGGAAAGAGTATGGTACAAGATGCATTACGTGCAAAATGTGATGTGTTAATCACAGGAGATATCGACCACCATACGGCACTTGATGCATTGGAAGCAGGACTTATGATTATTGATGCAGGACATTATGGAACAGAGTATCAATTTGTTTCTTACATGAAAGGGTACATTAATGAGTATCTATATCGTGCAGATTCGAATTACGTTGGAGTGGCAAAAGAAATTGAAATCGTTGCTGCAAGAGAAGAAGGACCATTTAAAGTAATGTAACTGAAAAGTGTTGTCGATTAACATTATATGAAGATACATATGATGTTAGGAAGGAGCAAGCTATGGGAGAGATGGTTAAAGTTGAGATAAACGGTATTGAAAAAGAGTATGAAGTAGGAACTACGTTGCTTGAAATCAGTAAAGAGCACGAGAAGGAATATGAACATGAGATTATGCTAGCTTGTGTAAACAATAAACTACGCGAACTTTTTAAGACCGTGAAGAAGGATTGTACCGTAAGTTTTGTAACGACAAAAGATGATGTTGGACATAAGACTTACGTAAGGGGTATGACTCTTCTTATGTTAAAGGCAATGTATCAGATAATCGGAAAAGAAAATATTGAACGCATCTGCGTAGAGTACTCCATTGGAAATGCCTATTATTGTGATTTGGTATCTGACGTGAAATTAACGGAAGAGTTACTGTCACGAGTAAAGACACGTATGATGGAACTAGTGGAAGCAGATCTTCCAATTAATAAGATCTCCATGAATACAGATGACGCAATGGATTTATTTTTCCGTTATGGCATGTATGATAAACATAAGTTATTTAAGTACCGCAGGGTATCCAAGGCCAATATTTATAATCTGGATGGATTTGAGGACTACTATTATGGATATATGCCGGCAAGCACAGGTATTTTAAAATACTTTGATTTAAAATTATATGATGAAGGATTTTTGATGATTTTACCATATAAAAGTGCACCAACAAGACTTACTGAATTCTTACCACGTCCAAAGCTGTTCCAGACAATGAAAGATTCCAATGAGTGGGGAACCGCAATGGGAATCGATACGGTAGGAGCATTAAATGATGAGATTGCCAGTGGCGGTGCCAATGAGCTGATCCTTGTACAGGAAGCATTTCAGGAGAAGAAGATTGCAGAAATTGCAGAGCAGATCTGCAAGTCAAGCGATAAGAAGTTTGTTATGATTGCCGGTCCATCCTCTTCAGGAAAAACAACGTTTTCCCATCGACTTTCTATACAGTTGCGTACATTCGGCTTAAAGCCACATCCAATTGCTATTGACAATTATTTTGTAAATCGTGAAAATACGCCTTTGGATGAAGAGGGAAATTATAATTATGAATGTTTGGAAGCAATCGATATCGAGCAGTTTAATAAAGATATGACAGAATTGCTAGAGGGTAAGACCGTAGAGCTTCCAACCTATAATTTTAAGGCCGGAAGAAGAGAGTATAAGGGGAACTACAAACGACTTGGTCCAGATGATATCCTTGTAATTGAAGGAATCCATGGACTAAACGATAAGTTATCCCATTCTCTTCCAAAGGAAAGTAAGTTTAAGATCTATATTAGTGCGCTGACGCAGTTAAATATTGATGAGCATAATCGAATCCCTACAACGGATGGTCGTCTGATCAGACGTATGGTAAGAGATGCGCGTACAAGAGGAACCAGTGCAGCAGAGACAATTGCGATGTGGTCCAGCGTAAGACGTGGAGAAGAGACATATATCTTCCCATTCCAAGAAGAAGCAGATGCCATGTTTAATAGCGCATTAATTTATGAACTAGCAGTTTTAAAGACAAGTGCAGAGCCATTGCTTTTTGGGATACCAAAAGAAGCACCGGAATACATCGAAGCAAAACGTCTTTTGAAATTCTTAGATTATTTTGTAGGAATTAACACAGAAGAAGTGCCAAAGAACTCAATTATCCGTGAGTTTATCGGTGGTTCCTGCTTTAACGTGTAGAGGGGCTTTTGCAAATATCATAGAGTGAGATTGCTGTTTAAGAAAAATGCTTATAGGATTATGAAATTACAATAGGAGGGAAAGCAGGCTGGTATTGCACTGCCCCTCCTATTGTAATATTTGTAGGTTGTGAGAGGTTTCTTAAAACCCCAGTCTTTTAATGATAGCCTGTTCAGTTACTTAATTTGCGACAGTCCAACTAAAAAAAGGTATAAAAAAAACAGGTAAAAGAAATTGGTATATTTCTAACCCCTGTTTTTGTAAGTCGTTTTTTCCACCATATGTGTGGTATGGCGTTAATATTTTCCTTTTTATAACGTACAAGAATTATAAAAGGTTGAGTAACACTATAAGCCGAGTTCTGTATTAAATGATCATCTATCTTGGCCTAGCGTCGCCACTAGGCTCTAGCGACCTACCCATAAGCACGACGGGCAGCCGTATCGCTTATAATTCGGTCTTGCTTCGAGTGGGGTTTACATATGCCCTGTTTGTTACCAACCAGG
>JAUNRX010000050.1 GCA_030539495.1 bacterium
TTTTTATATGCCGGAAGAGACTAGATAATTTAGAAACAATTCAGTCACATATAGAAAAATGTCGTATTTTATAATATTATAGAAGATATAAATAGTAAAGGAGTACAAGGGAAGATGAAGGATGTTTTGCTTCCGTTAGGTGGGGCGCATGAAATTGGGGCATCTAGTTACTTGGTAACATTGCAGGGGACCAATCTATTGCTAGATTGTGGTGCAAAGATTGAAAATGGTGTAGAAGTGTTTCCAAACTATAAGCGGCTGTTGGAACGGCAGGTATATAGTTATGAGGAATTAGATGGAATTATTATTTCTCATGCACACTATGATCACATGGGCTCTTTATTTGAAATTGCTAGATTAACACGCAGGACGCCTATTTATACAACTTATGCAACTAAGGAGTTTATCCGTTTGCAGCTATTAACGTTTGAGCGTGGAATTGATAAAAGCCAAGATGAAAAGATGCAAGGAATGAGAAAGAAGCAGCTGCAAAGCATAATAAATCGAATACAGGTAGTTTCAGTATTAAAACCATTTAAAATAGGGCAATGCAGTATCACTTTGTATCCGGCAGGGCATATGCCGGGGGCATGTATGGTTGGAATTGAGACATCTGACAAATCTGTTTTATATACCGGAGATTTTAGTGAATTGACTATTGGACAGATTAATGTAAAGAATTTAAATGGATTTCATCCGGATATTTTAATAATGAATGCAACGTATGGATATCAGTCGGATAAAGGCTTGATTCAGACGAAATTATTTGATGCCGAGGCAATTAAAAAGCAAATTGTGCAATGTCTTGCACAGGGGAAAAGGGTATTAATAAAATCCAATAGCATTCCGAAACACTTGAATTTATTTTTTGTACTAAAAGATATGGAATTCAATGTACCAATGTATATTACAGAAACGTCCAAGATGATTCAAGAGGCATTGGCAGAATTACGCTTTAATGTACATTTAGAGGGACTGTTGCCGGCGGAGAGACTTAAGGAAAGCATGGAGAATGAATTACCTCATGTGTTAATTGGGAGTAGAGAGTATCCAGGATATCATGTGATTTCTTTTGATCAGTTTTCTTTACATGCAAAGTACAGTGAATTAATTAATTTGGTCTATCAATGTGCACCAAAGAAGGTATATTGCCTGCATGCAAATGTACAGCCGGATGCACTGAACTTTATGGATGAAATGAAATACCAATGTAGATATAATGGGGAAATGGTTCAGTGTTACAACGAACAATATTATGCGTTATAAGATAGGAGTTAGCATGAAATACAGAAATGAATTAGATAAAATTTTAAATATATCATTAGATAAATATAAAAAGGATCCGAAAATTTGTTGCGGGACTACATCCTGGACAGAAACTAGCGGTATTATATATGTTGCCTTAAGGAATCCTACAAAAGGGGTTCATCAATTATGTAAGGACTACAATAAATTGTATGGGACAGAGCTGGAAACAGAGGACTTTCATAAAATATTATGTAAGCTATGCTTAGACTCTCACAAAAAAAGAGAGATAATCTTTAAGAGAGTAAAAGATGCAGCAGATCATCTATTCCTATTACTTGAAGGGGATGCGGAAGCATTTGCTGAATGGAAAAGCTATACAGAACGTTTTATTGAAAAAGTGGACAGGAAAAAGTATTGGAAAGCTAAGTGTACATTAGTATACATATTTTTAATAGATAGCAGATTTAAACAGCCACATCTTCAAGTAATTGGTGAGGAGTTCAGTGAAAATGGAAGTCAGTTCTTGCTTAATCAGATTACAAAACGATTTGCAAGAATTTATGGTTTAAAGACGTCCACAAACGATGTGATTAATACAACAAAAGATGTATTCGTTCAGGTAAAACAAACGGAAGAGGCTGGTTTGTTAAAGGATAAGGATGCTCAAATCGAAGCATTACAAAATCAGCTGGACATTTATAAGAATGCAATGGAAGTATTAGAGACTATGTTGGATGAAATCAAGGAAAATGCGGAAGAGAGCTTAGAAGAGGAAAAGCAAAGCGTAATCCGTCAGTTCTTTATTTCTTTAAATTCTTTGGAATATGGAAACATATTAGATACATTGCAGACTGCAAAGGTTGTATTTGATGAGAATAGAATTGACTTAATGAAAAACCAGCCACATTTAATGCCAATGGCTATGATTACGAGACAGTTGTCTACATTTATTCGTGGCTATGGAATACGTCCAATTGAAAAAGTTGGGACGGAATTTGAGGCAGCTGTAGATGCAATTGAGAACATGAACTATGAAGGTGAAGCATTTGTAGATGATGAAGAGGTAAAAAAACTAAAGATAAAAACATCGGGTTGGAAGTACAAGGATATGATTATTTCTGTGCCAACGGTGACTGAAATATAGGGAGGAAATGAAGTATGGCAGAATTATATTTAGGGATTGACTTGGGTACGACCAATTCAGTAATTGTTTCAGGAAGAGTCATGAAAAGTGGAGCATTTAAGAATAATATCATACAACTAGAGAGAAAAACAGAACAAGCCATGGAGAGGCAAGCAACTTTGCCATCGGCAGTCTTTTATCAAAAGGATCCGAAGACAGGAGAATTTAGGACTGACGTTGGAAACTACGCAAAGGGACGTTATGGTATCAAGCGTGGTTATGTTGCAAAGTCAGTTAAATCTTATATGGGAGAGGATGCAGCAGTAGGACTTGCGGAAGAGATTCCAGATAAGACTCCTGCCGAAGTATCGTCTCAAATCCTTAAATATATGAGAACCCGTGGTAAGGCACAGCATAAGAATGATGAGTTTGAGGATATTGTGATTACAGTACCGGCTTCCTTTAACTCCGCACAGTGTCAGGCAACATTGGAAGCAGCAAGACTTGCTGGAATCGATGTAGATAATAAGCATGATATCTTATTATATGAGCCAAAAGCGGTTATTTACGACTTAGTAAATATGCAGGAGAATGGGGAACTTGCCAGTGATATCATTGATTTTGAAGAGGAAAAGAACATTTTAGTGTTCGATTTAGGCGGTGGAACACTTGATGTTTCTCTTCATCGTGTGGGGTATAACGAAAATGATATTATGTCAATTCAGGATTTGGCAATTTCACGCTACACAAACATTGGTGGAGATGACTTTGATCAGTTATTAGCCGATGATTTATTAGAACAATTCCAAAAAGAATTCTGTATTACCATTCCAGTAGAACGTAAAGCAGAAGCGCGTACGGCAGTACTTAACTATGCAGAGAAATTAAAAGTCAATATTTCCAATGACATTGCCAATTATATGTTTGATTATGATGAGATGCCAGATGAGCTTGAAACTTATGTGGATATTCCATTTATTTATGATAGCTATGGGTATTCCGTGGATTATCGAATGAGCCAGGCAGAAGAAGTTGTTGCACCTTTATTGGGAAAAAACCTGACGATTGAAGATTACAAAAAAATTGATAGTTTAAATGAAAAAGATATGAACAATATCATTTACCCTATTTTAGATGTGCTTGCAAAGGCAAATAAGCATGAAGAGGTAGCTATTGATGCAGTAGTTTTAAATGGAGGAATGACTAGATTCTTCCCAATCAAGAAACGTATTGATGAATTCTTTGGTTTTGAGTCGTTAGTGACTAATGATCCGGATTTGGCAGTAGCACGAGGCGCTTCCTATTACCATTATTTACTTCATAAATATAATGTACCAAAGCAAGCAATGTTCCAAAATGAGGAGACTGAGGGTCCGGAAGTGACAGTCGTTACGGAACCGGAAACAGGCGGCATGGATACAGGAACTATTTTAAATGATAATATTAATCTTGGTCTTGGCGGTGAATATCTATCGTTACTTGTGGAAGAGGGAATGAAACTTCCATATGTATCGGAGGAGATTAATGATAAGTATTATTTTGCTTCTAATAGTGATTCTCTTTCTATTGAAATCTTTTTAGGACGTGGTAAGACGAAAAATCTTCCAAATTATCGTGTATCACAAAACATTGTGACATTTGATAAGAAGTATCCGGCCAATACACCGATTTCTTTCCGTGTACGTATTGATAGTTTCAGAAATATGAAACTGGATGTGTGGGTAGATGGAAACCGTATGGAGCTTCAGAGCATTGCAGTGGATACCAATGGAAAACAAGTAGGCCGTGGAAAAGAGGTAGCTTCTAAAATTGTTACGAAAGAAAAGCTTGAGCTCAATGCAAAAGGAGAAATTAATTTATTAAAATCTTTAGCAAAAGCGGAGTCCTCCAAAAATGGAAAGCATCAAAAATCTCAAAAAGACAAAGGAAATTCAACTCAGGAAAGAGTTAATGTAATCATAGAACGTATTGGGAAAGCATCCAATAAGAGTGATTTCTTTGCTCCAATTGAGGCAACATTAAATGAGTTATCCAATAACGATAGTTTACGTGCCTATATGTACATGGCGGCCAATGTATTAGCGGAAGGCTGGAATGATGCGCAGCGTTTAGCAATTCTAAAATGCTGTAAAGTTCACTTTAAAACAAATGTATTTGGCCTTCGAAATAATCATGGTGTAATGAGACAGGCAATCCAGTTTATTGTAAAATGGGACAAAGACGGAGTTGGATTTGTGGAACAGTTATTAGAAGAGGGAACATATGACTGTTATATCAATACAATCGTGGATACTGTCATTTGCTCGTTAGATCTTGAAAATCCAAAGGTAATGGATGTACTTTCGAAATGTCCAATCCATAGTTATTCGAAACAGGGGATTGAACGATTAATGCAGGCGTTGGTAGAAAAAGAAACGATGAGTATGCCATTAATTGATATCTTATTAGATGCAGCAGAAGGTGCACGTAAGGTACAGAATCATAAAGAATATGTATTTTATTTATCTTCTATGTGCAAGGTAGTTGAAATCCAAGGAGTATCCAATACAACGGAGACAAAGCTAGTTCATGTATTTAAGAACTGGATGCAAAATGAGACTTCGGATCAACGTTATCACATCACGCATAAAGCATATAATGCTATTTTAGAACGCAATTTTTCAGAGGAATTAGTATTAGCATAATTCGTTGTATTAGTGTTTATTTAAAGAGAAGATGGATGGAGTCAGGGAAGTATACTCTGGCTTCAACCATTTTTTAGATTAGAAGGATGAAGTTGAGTTATAGAGTTTATCAAATATCAAGAAAGGAAATGCAGAAGCAGGCAGTTAGGCTGCTTTATGCAAGGGAAAAAAGATGCCAAGATTACAGATGGGCGATACATATTTGGAAATATCCATTCAAGAGTATATGTATTACGATATGCAATGGGGAAAGATTAATGTTGAGGTGAAAAATCGATTTATCCATTATGAGTATAGAAATAAAGAATTACTTACGAAGGATGAAGTTGAGTTTATTATTATGAACCTGGAACAGCTTCTTTCTGGCGAAATGAAAGAGGAAATTATGATCGGCGGAATGGAACCTAATTTGTCATTTCTATTAGTACCGGGTACACCATATGAGCAATGTCGCATGAGTGTTGACATTTTGTTTGAGGGAAGTAATGGCTACTGTGGTGGGCATTGGAGCAGTACCTACATAGAACAGAAAATGATTGAGAAGTTCTTACAAGAGTTAAAGAAAGAGCATGACAGATGTGTCAAGAACATGGAACAAGTCGCAAAGAGTTATGAGAATTGTGATGATATTCTATTTACGGTGAAAAACCCCTAGACATAAGGAACAATCTTGTATAGAATAAGTCAGTAATTAACTAGGTTTAGAACGATCAGGAGATATAAAAGATAAATGTCGAGATATTTTGGAACGGACGGCTTCCGCGGGGAAGCAAATAAAGACTTAACAGTAGAGCATGCGTATAAAATCGGAAGATTTTTAGGCTGGTATTATAAAGAAAAAAATAAAGATGAGGATTCCTACATACCACGTATTGTGATTGGTAAGGATACGAGACGATCAAGCTATATGTTTGAATACTCGTTGGTATCGGGAATTACGGCATCAGGAGCAGAGGCATTTTTAGTTCACGTGACGCCAACGCCAAGCATCTCCTATATTACAAGAACAGAGGATTTTGATTGTGGAATTATGATCAGTGCCTCTCATAATCCTTATTATGATAACGGGATTAAAGTGATGAACTCGAATGGTGAGAAGATGGAAGACAAAGTCATTGATGAGATTGAAGCGTATCTTGACGGCGAATTTGAAATTCCATTTGCAAAGAGGGATGAAATCGGACGTACGGTAGATTATGAATATGGAAGAGACCAGTATGTGGAGTATCTTCTTTCCTTGGCAACGAAATCATTTGAGGGCTATCGAATCGGATTGGATTGTTCTAACGGCAGTGCATCCAGTATTGCAAAGAAAGTTTTCGATACCTTAGGCGCGAAGACATTTGTTATTCATAACGAGCCAAATGGAACAAATATTAATCATAATTGTGGCTCCACTCATATCGAGGTGTTACAGAAATTTGTACTGGAGAATCAATTGGATGCAGGTTTTGCTTATGATGGAGATGCAGATCGTTGTATCGCTGTGGATGAGCTTGGAAATGTAATCAATGGAGATGGCATTTTATATATTTACGGCCGTTATATGAAGGAAAGAGGAAGACTTACTAACAATACGGTTGTAACTACGGTAATGTCTAACCTTGGACTATATAAGGCATTTGATGAGATTGGCATCCGCTATGAGCAGACAACGGTTGGTGATAAGTATGTGTATGAGAACATGCTTGCAAATGGGCATCGTCTTGGTGGAGAGGAATCTGGCCATATTATTTTTGGACAGTATGGAGCAACCGGAGACGGTATCCTTACGTCATTAAAATTAATGCAGGCAATGATTGGACGAGGGGCACCTCTTAGTGCACTGGCAGCGCCGGTTAAGATTTATCCTCAGATTGTAAAGAATATCAAGGTCAGCAGCAAGAGAGCGGTAAAGGAAGATCCTAAAGTAAGGGAAGAAGCTGAGAAAGTGGAAGCTATGCTTGGAGATCAAGGAAGAATTATTGTTCGAGAAAGCGGTACGGAACCAGTGATCCGAGTTATGGTCGAGGCACCAGAGCAGCAGCTTTGTGAAGCATATGCTAGCCAGGTAATTGAAGTGATTCGTGCTCGAGGATTTGAAGTAGAATAAAGAGAGAAGTGTCTTTGACACTTTGTTCTGTATAGGATCAGGGGTTCAAAAGGCTATTTATTTGTGAACGTTTGGGCATATATCAAATTACTAGCTTCAAAATGCCAAAAATCCTAAGGTAAAAGCTAAGAAATAAGGCAGTTTGGGCATATACAAGAATTAGTAGTTGCAAATGCCCACGGAATTTGTCGAAGCCTGGGCACATAAAAGCGAAAAAATTTATATATGCCCAAAACCTCACAAATTCTTCTGAAATAGTGAGGAAATTGGGCAAAAACGGCCAACAAATTTCATATATGCCCAAAGGCCTGTACCCCCAAAAAAAGTTTCGGTGCGACCAGCTTCGGCGCAGGAAAAGTATCTTCGATCTGTGAAGTTTTTGCTCCCTCATAAATGAGTGGAGTTGAGCGCATCGAAGATACTTTGTTTTCTTGCCTAAGAAAGTGTGAAAACATCATGATTCTTCCCTTAATATTTCCTTAATTAGCTAGAAATAATTAGGGTTACTGTGTATACTACATATAATGCCGAACAAGGGAGTGATAATAGCATGAGGATAGGTAAGGCAATAAAAAATCAAAGAGGCGTTATTTGTCTATTAGGAGCAATTTGTCTATGGCTTCTTTTAATATTTTTTCTTTCTACACAAAATGGACCGGAGACCGCGAATACAAGTGAGGGAATGGCTTCGGTTATTGCAAAGATTATATATGGCACACCAGATGCGATACAAGTAGATTATGTACATAGTGAAATTCGAAGGCTTGCCCATGTTGTCTTATTTTTTATATTAGGCAGCATGATTGGATTAGTCTGCGTGAAGGTAAGAACAAGGATACCGGTATGGTTCCGCTTTTTAGCAGGATACGGCTTTTTACTGTTTTGCTCATTTTTTGATGAATGGCACAAACAGTTTATTAGTGGAAGACATAATCAATTCAAGGATGCCCTATTAAATGTGCGTGGTTGCACGATTGGGCTTGGCATCATCGTAGTCATCTATCTTTTAAAGAAGTTGAGAGATGCCATAATGTAACATAGAAAAATGACGGTAAAGAAAAATAATAAATATGCACACAGTAGTAAAAATATGGTATTCTTTAGAGAGATGGATTCTTTTAAGGAGGGCTATTATGGAGCATTCAATTACAGTAAATAAATTGGAGTATCAGGTTGAGAAACTGTTAGGAAAGGGGAAGGGAGGCTATTCCTACCTTGTCCATGACGACAGAGGACAATACGTATTAAAGCAAATTCATCATGAACCTTGTGATTATTATGAGTTTGGAGATAAGATGCAAGCTGAGATTGCTGACTATAAGAAACTGAAAGAATGTGGAATCAATATGCCGTCCCTATTGGATGTGGATTTGGAGAATGAGCGTATTTTAAAGACTTACATAGAAGGGCAGACGATTTACGAGATTGTGGAACATGGGGAGATGCTCTCCGATTATATTGATCAGATTAAGGAAATGACACGTAAGATATATCCGAGAAAGATTAATATTGATTATTTTCCAACTAATTTTGTAGTGAATAACGGAGCAATCTGGTATATTGATTTTGAATGTAATGAATATATGGATGAATGGAATTTTGAAAACTGGGGAATCAAATACTGGTCCAAGACAAAGGAATTTCAGGACTATGTGAAGAAGCAAAGAAAGTCCAGTGAATTAGAAAATAAATAGCAACATCCCAAAAGCCTTAAGGCCGAGCTCTCATAGAGAAGCAGGTTTTAAGGCTTTTTAGATGTTGTATTTGTGACAGATAATAAAATATGCTATGCTAGTATAAATGTAATTACATAGGAGAAAATGAATGAAAAAGTCGAAACAAGGGAAAACAAAGCAGATTGAGATTGCTGTGTTCATAGAGAAAATCGTATTTATTTATACCATGGGTTTGATTTGTGGGTTGCCGTTAATCGTGCACCAACGCTATATAGACATTCTGAGAACAAAGGGGAATTATTTTTTAGGAATTACTGTAACAATGATATTGTTAGTTGTACTAATTGGAATTGCCTATTGGGTGATATCGGGACTACGATTACATAGATCAGTTTTGCTAAATATGCGAAAGAGTATGTCTTATACAGATTATTTTGTACTTTTATTTGCAATTGTCTGTACAATTTCTTTTATTCTAAATGGGAATAAGAGTGCAACATTTTGGGGGAGCAATGGTCGCCGTGTGGGCTACGGAGTATTAGCAGCCTGTGTGGTAATGTATTTTATTGTTTCTAGATATTTTATTTATCATCAGGCAGTTATGAGTGGCATACTACTTAGTGGAGCAGGCGTAATTCTTGTAGCAGTACTTAACCACCTTGGATGGGATCCTTTACATATGTTTGTTGAAATGACAAGAGATAGCAAGCGAATCACAACAATCGGAAACCGCAATACATTTGCCTCATATTTAAGTCTATTTGCAGCAGTGGTGATGACAGCATTTGTTATAAATAAAGAGCGGTTATCTAAAATACTATATGGCAGCAGCTGTCTGCTTGCATTTATGGGTGCAGTTGCCAGCAATAGTGAGAGCATTGTGCTTGTATTGGCAGTGATTACTTGGGTACTTTTATATTACGTAGTTTCTAAAAAGGAAGAGATGAAACAGTTTTTTATCTTGGTAATCCTGTTTGGGATTGCAATGAAAGCAATGAAGATCTTGCGAATGATACGAGAGTTAGATTGTTGGAAACTTGATGGTGCTTTTAAGTATTTGGTAGATGGAAAGGCAGCATATTATTTTATTATAGTCGGGGCTGTTGGACTGATTGTATGCAAAAGAAGAAAAACAGAAGTTTCAGACAACAGAGTGATCAGAGTATGGAGACGCTGGTTTCTTTTGACAACGGTTGTTGGGACGATAGGGATTATAGCAGTTAGCATATGGGGAACGTTTCATTTTTCTAAACAAGAGGCAAAAGAAGTATTAGGAGCGGGATATAAGTATCTTTATTTAGAGGATGCTTGGGGCTCCAATCGTATTCGTGTTTGGAAAGTAGCCAGTCGCACATTTGAAAAAATGGAATTACAGCAAAAGATTGTTGGATATGGCCCTGCAGGATTTTACTATGCGGTAAAGGAGCTTTTACCAGCAGCAGAGTATACGTTTACACAAGGAGTAGTAATGGATGCCCATAATGAAGCATTGCAGATGCTTGTTACGTTAGGAGCCATTGGTATGATCAGTTACTTTGGCATATTCCTGTCTGCGCTTGGCAGCTGGATTAAGAGTAGCAAGGAACAGGATAGTACGAAGTCGGTGTGGTTATACGTAATGGTTGTAATTGCATTTTTAGTGCAGGGGATTTTAAATAATCCTAATATTGTAATACTACCATTGCTATTTATGACAATAGGAATTGGGGAAGCAGAAAAAAGAAGAAAAAAGATGAAAAATACAAAAATAAGGCGTTTTTAAACTAATTATGGTTGCCATACCATAAAAGGTAATGGTATAATCTTCCTGGATTTCTAAAAAATACATGGGAGGATTATATGACGGAATTTACGTTAAAGAAAAAAAAGATAGAGTGGAGAAAGCTTTGTGCATTTTTTATGGCAGTATGTGTAATGCTTACTTCTCTAAATCTATCTGGAGCTGTTGTATTTGCAGCATCCAAGAATACAGGAGCGAAACAAGGGAAGGAAGCAACGCCCCTTTCATCTGATGAGGAAGAATTAACTTCGGATGAAGAAAGGCTGACTGTGCATGTAGTATCGGCAAGTTCGATTACAGCTAAGATCGGTGGAAAGGCAGAGTTTTGTCTTTCGGCAAAGTCACCTTTTGGGGATGAAAAGATTACCTATGAATGGTACAAGGGAAGCGTAAAAGATAGTAATCGAATAGAAGGAAACGCATCTGGAAAATTAGTATTTAAGGATGTAAAAAAAGAAGACTTTGCTACTTATTATTGCGTGGTAACAGATGAAAATAATAAGATTACAAAGAAATTCAGTTTATCCCAGAAAAATACGTTAACAGTACATACAGATTCATGGAATGGTGTTTATGTAACCCTGGGGGGAAACACAAAGTTACAAGTTTCAGCAGAAACAACAGGCAATGAAGTAATTAAGTATTCCTGGTCCAAGAGAGCAGATGACACAGAAAAGTATGCTGCTATTACTTCAGCAACAACAGATACATTAACATTACATAATATAACCAGTGCTTCTTATGGAGCGTATCAATGTACGATTTCATGTGGTACTGA
Source organism: bacterium (assembly GCA_030539495.1). Classification (GTDB taxonomy): domain Bacteria; phylum Bacillota; class Clostridia; order Lachnospirales; family Lachnospiraceae; genus KM106-2. Next base: position 11,382 of record JAUNRX010000050.1, read on the forward strand.
AACAAAAAAAGTTGACTTTGATGTATATGAAGCGATTGACTTATCTGTCAATGATCAGATTAGTCTAGAAGTAAAAAGAGGACAGACCTTAACATTAGACACAAATGCCTATACGGCTAGCGGAAGCTCCATTACTTATCAGTGGATCAAGAGAAATGGTGATGTTCAGGAAGAATTAAAGGGAGAGACAAATAGTACATATACAATTGCTTCCGTAATGGAAGGCGATGAAACAATATATTCTTGTAAAGTTACAGCAGGTACGGAAACTAAAGTTGTTAATTTTTCACTGTATATTCAGGAGCCGAATTTCGCATATGCAGATCGTGTTTCGCAATATAGAAAACCAGGTGAAGATGCAACGTTAGCAGTAATTCCTTATGATGAAAAAGAGTATACCTATCAATGGTATAAATGGGATTACCAATGGGAAAGTGAAGACGAGTGGAAAAAAATAGAGGGAGCAGTAAGCACATCCTATACAATTTCCAATAGTACAGGGAATGACTTTGGCCAGTATCGTTGTGTGGTTTCCAAGGGGAAAGAAATGCAGTGCATTACTATGTATCTGTATGAAGAGTGGGAAACAAGTTCCCTCCATTTAGAATATCGAGAAAATTATTATCTAAGTCCAGGAGAAACGGATGTACTTCGAGTAAAAGTCAGGGGTGTTAATGACAATCAAAACCTGAGATACAGATGGTATAAGACAGATCTAAATGAATACGAGTATGAATTAATAGACGGAGAAAATGGAGAAGAGTGTGAAGTTACGTTCCCAACAAGGGAAGACGGTACAACATCACAAGATGATTCCCTTCGTTACCGATGTGAAGTAACCAATACAGAGACCAATGAGACAGAAACAGCATACTTTTCTGTAAATCATAAGAAGACACTAACGATTATGAATCGCTATAGTGAAAGTAGATATTACAGTATTGTACTTGGCAATTCGGTAACTCTTAAAGTAGTGGCAGAAACTACTACGAATAATCCAATTACGTATCAGTGGTATAAAGGTAGTGAAAAGATAGATGGAGCAACAGAAGAAAACTATTTACTAGAGATAAAATCAACGGATGATTTTTCTAGCTATACATGCCAAGTGTCAGATGGGTGCAATACGGAACGAATAGACTTTGAGGTTTGGCAGAAAAATACGTTATATTATTATGTCCCATGTAATACGTTTTATAAATTACTAGGCGATTCTGTAACAATGGAAGTAGTTGCATCAGGAAATAATATGGATCGAGTTCAGTATCAGTGGATGGTGCGCTCTGTTAATGACTCATGGACAGTTATTAAAGGTGCAACAAATGCCACTTATACAATCAATTCATTGAAACAAAAAGACTTAAATCAAGAATATCGTTGTAGAATAACCAATGGACAGACTGAGGGAAATTGTTGGTTTTATGTGAATGATGCAGCCGAACAAACCGAGGATCACTTATCAGCATATATTAAGGGAACAAATTATTCGACCTCTAAAAGTTATACGGCTTATGCAGGACAAAAGTTTTCTATTGATATAGAAGCATATTCTAACTTAGGTGAGGAAGCAATTTCTTATCAATGGGAAAAATATAATGAGGATATGGATAAGTATGAAAGATTAACAGGAGAGAATAAAAAACAGTTATCTTTTCAACCTTACACGTCTCAACAACAAGGCCGTTATCGATGCAAAGTAACTGCGGGTATAAAAGAAATAGATATTAAAGTCAATATTTCTACAATTAGTATGTTATCTTTTGAAGAAGAGGATAAAGAATATTCTGCATATTATAACGAAGCAGTAACATTAGAAGCTAGGGCAAAAAGTGATAATCCAGAAGCGAAAGAAATTACCTATCAATGGTACGCTTATGATTATGAAGCGGATAAAAAAGTAAAGCTTGAAAATGAAACAGCTGCCAAACTTACAATTGAGCATTTAAAAGACGGCGGAAGATATTACTGTGAAGCATTTGATGGTTTTGAATATGCTGAGATGTCAGTTTATGTATATTGCGAAACACATCTTCGAGTGAAAGATAATGAAGATATTATTGCTTACCAAGGAGACAATATCGAAATAAAGACAGACGTAACCTATAAGGGACAGGCAGTAGAATGCTCTTCTTACCAGTGGTATTATTATGATTCTGAAGAAGAAGATGCAAAAAGAGTTAAGATTACAGAGAATGGTAATGGAAGCACGTTAGCAATTAAGAACATGCAACAGACATCACCAAAAAGCTATGTATGTGAGGTTACATACCAAGGCGAAAAAGCAACTGCCTATTATTACGTATCTTTCTATAAAGATTTAAAGGTAACCACTAAGAAATCGTATTTCTATATTGAATTAGGTGCTCCTGTTTCATTGAATGTCACCGCAACTTCCAATACAGGAAAAGAAATTGCATATCAATGGTACGCTCAAACATGTAAAGGTAAATGGAATAAGATTGAAGGTGCAACCAGCGCGACATATTCCAAAGCGTCGGTTACAGATGCAGATTATGGATATTATAAATGTATCGTAAGTACGGATCAGGAAACCAAGGAAATCACATTTAATTTATATGATGACGATGGAGAGCAGTATAAGGATGTTTCCTTAGAAGTTAGCGGTGACGGAAATGAATACAAACAATGTTTCCTAGGAAATCGTGTTGTACTGGAAGCAAATGCAAGAAGCAACAAGGTAATCCATTATAAGTGGTATAAATATGATCACAAAAAACAAACTTACATTGCACTTGAAAATCAGACTAGAAGTCAATTGATACTCGACCAAATTACAGAAGAACAGTTTGGCGATTATCTTTGTGAAGTAACGGCAGCAAGCAAAACGAGATCTGTATCCTATAATATTAGCAAGGCTACAGATGCGTATTTATGTGAGCAAAGATATGAAGAAATTATTGCGGAAGTCGGAAAAAATAAAACACTACAAGCAATGGTTACTTCAGATCAATTAATTTCCTATGAATGGTACAAATGGAATGAACGTTACGAAGCTTATGAAGAACTTGACTGTACAGGAAATCAATATCGTTTGACCAATATAAACAAAGAGAACAGTGGCAGATATGTGTGCCAATTTACGGTGGGAGATCAGACCGATACGATTACTTACCAAGTAGACTGTTTCTCTGATATTTCATTTTCTTCCGAATTACCACAATCGAAACATGACTATTCGGATGATTTAGACCAGTACTTTGGTTACTATAATGAAGCTTATAAAGAAGCAACTCAGCTTGCAGTCACATTTGATGAGAAGACAGCATTTGAAAATGGATATGATTATATTCAGATTTTTGATGCAAATAGTGATGCGAAGCGTTATTCTTCAGAGGAACTTGCAGGAAAGACAATTTATGTAGATGGCAATAAGTTTATATTACGTTTTAAAACTGATGGAAGTGTAACAGACTGGGGATTTGCAGTAACTAACGTAATGCCTATTGAAAAACCGGTCTCAACTGAAAAACCGGTAACTGACATCGAGTTAGATAAAGAAACAATTAAGCTTGCATTAAACCAAAGTGAAATTCTAACACCATCATTTGCACCATTTGATGCAACAAATCAGAAGGTGGCGTGGGAAACAAAAGATCCTTCTGTTGCAACCGTAGATGGAAATGGTAAAGTTACAGCAGTAGGTGTAGGAACAACAACCGTAATTGCAAAATCGGAAGATGGTAATTACGAGTCAGAATGTAGCGTTACGGTATTTGCGTATGTAAGCAGTGTAACATTAAATAAGACAGTATTAACCTTAGAACAAGGGAAGGCTGAAACATTGTATGCAAGCATAATGCCTGCGAATGCAGAAAATAAAGATGTAATTTGGAGCTCTTCTAATAATACAATCGTTACTGTTGATGAGGCTGGAAAAGTGACTGCGATCAAACCAGGAACAGCAACAATTACAGTAACGACAAAAGATGGAAACAAGACCGCAACTTGTAAAGTTACAGTAAATTTATCAGCAACAAAGGTTCAGTTATCGAAAACTTCTTTAACGCTTACTAAGGGAGCATCGTCTGTATTAGGAGCAACAATAACACCAAGCAACAGCACAGATCGTATTACTTGGTCTACATCCAATAAAAATGTTGCAACAGTGGATCAATCTGGAAAGGTTGTTGCAGTAAATCCGGGGACAGCAGTTATTACAGCTAAGTCAACCAGTGGAAAACAAGCAACATGTACCGTAACAGTAAATCAAATTGTGAATAAACCAGTAAATAAGCCTGTTGTTAAACCAGTTGTTGCAAACAGCATTAAGCTGAATAAGGCGAAAGCAACTATAAATGTTAAGGCATCTGTAACATTAAAGGCTACGATTAATCCAACAAATGCAGTAGGCAAGGTTACTTGGTCTACATCCAATAAAAAAATTGCAACAGTAAGCAGCAATGGCGTTGTTAAGGGTGTAAAGGCGGGGACGGTAACCATTACAGCTCAGACTTCAAACGGAAAGAAAGCAACATGTAAAGTTACGGTCAAACAGCCAGCTCAAAAGGTAGTACTTAATAAGAAGACAGCAAACTTAAAGAAAGGAAAGACATTACAGCTAAAAGCGAAGATTACTCCAAGTAATTCTACAGATAAGCTTGTATGGTCTACTTCCAATAAGAAACTTGCTACTGTTTCTAAGAGCGGTAAAGTTAAAGCTTTGAAAAAGGGAACTGTAACAATCACAGTTAAGACAAGCAGCGGTAAAAAAGCGACTTGTAAAATCAAAGTAAAGTAAGCTATATAAAACACATAAATAATAAAAAGGATACTTCCCATGAATTGGAGGTATCCTTTTTTATTATACTAACTTGGTTTTACGCCCTTAGGAAACTAGTCTTTTGGGATGGTAGTACTTCATACCATCCATAGCGGCGGCCGCATCGCTTTTCGTTAAACTACATTATTTTAATAAGCACTCTTTTAAGCTACTGAATCTGCGGCAGCCTATAGAGCTAATTAACGTTTTCGTAGCTGCCACAGTTTGTCTCAGTATAATAAATCGTATCACGAGTACCATTTACTTCGATGGCATCTTTTTGGCAACGGCAGTTGTTGTTGAATTTACAGCTGTTAACATCGCATGCTACAGTATCAGCAGCACCACGGCTGGAAGTATATTCAGCAAGGTTGCTGTAACCTCTTTGGCTTAAGAAACTTCCGCAGCAAGTATCATTTTCGTCAGGTGCGCCTTTGCCGCCAACTTTAATTGGATTCATGTAGCAGTTATGATCTTTATTGTAAGAGCAGGTATCTACACTGCATTGTACTTGTGTCATGTTCAATTCCTCCTTTATTTAAAATAACGATCTAATAAGCCTTTGAATGCACAGCCATGTCTTGCTTCATCTTTACACATTTCATGAACAGTATCATGGATTGCATCAAGATTTAATTTCTTAGCTCTTGTAGCAAGGTCTTTCTTACCTTGGCTTGCGCCATATTCAGCATCGACACGAGCTTTTAGATTTTCAGCTGTGGATGGACGAAGAACTTCGCCAAGTAATTCGGCAAATCTGGAAGCATGATCAGCTTCTTCATAAGCAATTCGTTTATAAGTTTCACCAACTTCAGGATAGCCTTCACGGTCAGCCTGGCGGCTCATAGCAAGATACATGCCAACTTCAGTACATTCTGCCATAAAGTTTGCACGTAAGTCTTCTAAAATATCAGCAGGTACGTCAGCAGCAACACCAATACGGTGTTCATCAGCCCAGTCCATACCCTCTTCCATCTTTTTGAACTTACTGCTTGGAGCATTACAAATAGGACATACTTCTGGAGGCTTTTCTCCTTCATAAATATATCCACATACAACACAAACAAATTTTGTCATTTCTATATAGTTCCTCCTTTTACGTAGTAGTATGAAACAACTTTGTTCATTGAAGTCTGTATTTATAATGTCCAAATAGGAAAAAACTATACAAAACGAAATAATGACATACTACTAGGAATGATTCATTTCTTAGGTTATAATAGCTTTTGAATACGTAGAATGAACGGGAAGTTAGGTGTAAATGAAATGCAGGAAATATTGAAAGAACAGGCAAGGGCCATCTTAAAACAGAATTATGGGTATGATGGCTTTCGAGAAGGGCAGGAAGAGCTGATTACCAGCATATTGCAAGGCAAAGATACGTTTGGGATCATGCCGACAGGAGCCGGAAAGTCAATCTGTTATCAGATTCCGGCACTTATGTTAAATGGAATTACGTTGGTAGTTTCTCCTTTGATTTCGCTTATGAAGGATCAGGTACAGGCATTAAACCAGATGGGCATTTATGCAGCCTATTTAAATAGTTCCTTAACGACAAGCCAGTATTATAAAGCACTGGAGTTTGCCAAAAAGGGAAAATACAAGATTATCTATGTTGCACCGGAGCGATTACTTACAGAGTCATTCTTAAGTTTTGCAAGAGAGGCCAACATTTCCATGATCAGTATTGATGAGGTTCACTGCGTGAGCCAATGGGGACAAGATTTCAGACCAAGTTATATGAGAATTGTAGACTTTATTAAGGAGATGCCAACGCGTCCGATTATCAGTGCGTTTACGGCAACGGCAACAAAAGAAGTAAAGGAAGATGTTATTTATATTCTTGGCTTACAGGACCCAACCGTGGTGACAACCGGGTTTGATCGTAAGAACCTTTATTTTGCAGTAAAGCATTCCAATGCCAAATACGATGATGTAATTTCTTATTTAGAAGAACATCCAAATACAAGCGGGGTCATTTACTGTAATACAAGAAAGAATGTAGAGGATGTCTGTGACCGATTAATTCGCGATGGCTATCCGGCAACCCGTTACCATGCAGGACTTAGCGATCATGAGAGAGAGCAGAATCAGGATGATTTTATCTTTGATGTAAAGCCAATTATTGTGGCAACCAATGCGTTTGGTATGGGAATTGATAAGAGTAATGTTCGTTTTGTTATCCATTACAACATGCCAAAGAATATCGAAAGCTATTATCAGGAAGCAGGACGTGCAGGTCGTGACGGTGAGAAGGCAGAATGTATCTTATTATATAGTGGACAAGATGTGGTGACGAACCAGTTCTTTATTGAAAATGCCCGTGAAAATGATGAGTTGACGGGAGAGGCGTTGGAGCTTGTAAAGGAACGTGACCGTGAGCGTCTAAAACAAATGACATTTTATTGTTTTACCAATGACTGTCTTCGAGATTACATGCTTCGTTATTTTGGCGAGTATAAGGACAACTATTGTGGAAACTGTTCCAACTGTCTGACTGAATTTGAAGAGGTTGATGTTACAGTGCCAGCAAGGGCATTAATCGGAGCAGTGGATTCTTGCCATGAGCGTTATGGAATTAGTGTCTTAATTGATGCAGTCCATGGAAGTAAGAGTCAGAAAGTATTAAAGTTCCATTTGGATGAAAATGCATATTACAATGCAGCGCCGGATATTTCTTTGGTTCGCCTGCGTCAGATTGCAAACCATCTTATGCTAACGGATTATATGTATCAGACAAGCGAGGAATATCCGGTTGTCAAGCTTCATGAAAAGGGACTTAACTTCCTTGAAGATGAGGAACTTGTGATCTCCATGAAATTCCCGAAAGTGGAAAGAAAACAAAGTTCCAAGAAAAAGGCTGCCAAGACGAAAAAAGTATTGGAAGGCGATGTGGATTACAACTTATTCGAACAGCTTCGTGAGCTTCGTTACTCTATTGCCAAGGAGAAAAAGGTACCACCATACTTGATTTTCTCCGACAAGTCCTTAACTGACATGTGCCGAAGAATGCCACAGACAAAAGAAGAAATGCTAGAGGTAAATGGTGTTGGTGAAGTAAAATACATTCACTACGGCGAACAGTTTATGGAAGTAATCAAACAAGCAGCAATTCAGACTCCAGAACCAGCTGCAGCAGTTTCTGAAACAGAATAAATAATAGTAGCAATATGAAAAAGAGGTGCCAGTCCAACAAGTAAATTTGTTAGCCGGTACCTCTTTTAATATAATTCTTTTCAAAACTCTGAAGAGCCAGCCAGCTCCCCCCTATGAATAGCGTTGAAAGCCTAGGTATCTAGTACCTTGGAACATAAGCTGGCCACGGTCACCTTCTACAAGAAGACCGTATTCCTGGCCCCTAACGCTGAATTCCATTCGATCACCGCTTGCTACTTGGAAAGTAACATAATAAGTAGTGGAAGTTGTGGTATGTCCCCCTCCAACATTTCCTGCATCTGCATGATGATGGCGGCTTACATTAGTTCGTTTGGATACAATGTAAGCATCTACAGTTAAGCGTGGAGACTGATTATTTTGATGCCACTCTCCAATGCCACGAATTATATTAATGGCGATCATTCCAAAGATTAATAAAAACATGCAGGTAAAGATAAAGTCAAAGCCTCCTGATGAAAAAAGCATATTTCTTCACGTCCTCTCCAATCATTTTTTCCTTTGTATAAATAAAGTACTGATATTGTATCAAATTATATCGAATTATAGAAGTATTGAAAAAAGTTTTCAAAAAACTCAGCTATTTGTGTCAGTATATTTATGGAAAAAACTAAGAAATACATATATACTTAGGATATAAAATTCCATTTGAAGAAAGGAACGGTGTTATGATTAAAGAAAATCTTGTAATAGAGACAAAAGCGCTTACAAAGTATTATGGCAAGTCTCGAGGGATTATTGAAAGTAATCTGAAAGTTCACGAAGGAGATATCTTTGGATTTATTGGACCAAATGGAGCAGGAAAGTCGACGACCATCCGTCTGCTTTTGGGCATGATCCATCCTACCAGTGGCAGTGCCGAAATCTTTGGAATGGACTGTGTAAAACAGACGACAGAGATTATGAAAAGGGTGGGATATATGCCATCCGAAGCACAGTTTTACAGTCAGCTTCGTGTAGACCAGGTGATTAAGCTGGCAGCAGACTTACATAGCAAGAATTGCTTAGAAAGTGCAAAGCGCCTTTGTGAGCGATTTCAGATTGATACGAAAAAAAAGATTGAAGATTTATCCCTTGGTAACCGGAGAAAAATCAGCATGGTATGTGCCATGCAGCATGATCCAGAACTATTGATTATGGATGAGCCTACGTCAGGGCTTGACCCCTTGATGCAAAAAGAATTTTTTGAGGAGCTGAAGGAGAGAAATGAAAAGGGAACGACTATTTTCTTATCTTCCCATGTGCTTCCTGAAATTCAAAACTATTGCAATCAGGCAGCCATTATTAAAGAAGGAAAAATCATTACGGCAGGAAATGTCGAAGAGATTGCCAAGGCAAATGGAAAGCATAGTGCAAAGAGGGTTACATTAAAGGGAATCGAAGCAATTCCAAACGTAAAGGGAGTACATAAATTAGAAAAGACAGAGGAGGGGATTACATTCCTTTATCGAGGAGATTTAAAAGAATTATTGGAAGTTCTGTCAAAGACAGCATTTACAGATATAACGGTTACTGATTTAAGCCTGGAAGAAATCTTTCTGCATTTTTATGAATAGGAGGGGAACAGAAATGACATTTATAAAACATGAATTGTATGTAAATAAGAAGACACTATTGATCTGGTCAGTGCTTATGGGAGTTGTCATCCTTGTTATGATGCTATTATTTCCGACCATGCAGGACTCCATCGGCTCCATTTCTGATATTTATAAGAATATGGGTATTATGACAAGTATGTTTGGAATGGACAAGTTAGATTTTACAACGGCTACTGGATTTTATGGAATTGAAATGGGAGCCATGCTTAGTATTGGCGGAGGCATGTTTGCAGCCATTATCGGAATCAGTATGCTTAGTAAGGAAGAAAGCGGACATACGTCAGAATATCTGTACGTTATGCCAAAGAGCAGAAGTTATTTTATTACACAGAAATTAATTGCAGCAGTCTTATTAATTGTTGCCTACAACTTAATTTGTTTTGTAGTTTCCATCCTTTCATTTGCAGTCATTGGAGAAGAAATTTTATTTAAGAAGCTTAGCATTTTCTTGCTTTCAGAGCTTTTGATGAACCTTCAGATTTGTGCCATCTGCTTTGCTATTTCAGCGATCCTTCATAAAAATAATGTGGGACTGGGTATTGGGATTTCTGTATTATTTTATTTTATTTCCATGCTTGCAAATGTTACGGACAAGGTAGAGAATCTTCATTATATTACCCCATATTATTATTGCGATGCAGCAGTGGTAATGGTAAAGGAAGCAATTCCATTGGGACATTTGGGAATCGGGGCTGTAATAGCAGCAGTATGTATCGGTTTTTCCTATGTCTTCTATAATAAGAGGGACCTTACGATATAAGTGCAGGGACCGGGCAAACAAAGTGCCTTTCTAGATTACTTTCTATTAGTAGAAGTGAATCTTGGGAGGCACTTTGTTTCGGGTTTATATGAGGACGCTAGCAAGGCTACCAGGAGTTTTGAAATCCTATTCTAGGTTAGTAGCCACTGATCGAGGGAGAATGAATAAGGAGACAATACGTTGCATAGGTTAAACTTCATTTCTCGTTTCGATCTACGGAATTATTGTAGCAATCTTTGCTGGTTGATTCATTGGTATCAGAGATACTATTTTGCGAATTTACTTTTGCAGCATTACGAATGGTTTCTGAATATAAGGATTGATATTTCTCGAGCTCTTTACGATATCTCTGATTTGATTGTTTGCTCATGGTACACTCTCCTAAATAATAATTTATCTTACACTAGTAGTATAACGAGATTCGTCAAAAGTATACAAAAAAAGCGTTAAAGTTTATACAAAGTAGAGATACATTGTAAAAGTAACCAAAAGATGAAAATTCAGGGTATCAATTTATACGAATAGAGGTAATTATGATTAAATGAGAGGAAGGATTTAAAGAAATTGCATGGATAGGCACTAGAAATCATGTTTTAGATCTTACTTCAATCCGAGAAAAATAGCATGAGAAAGTACTAAAAATATAGAATTTATTACAAGCCAAGTGTTTTATTCTTAACGAACATGAAGTATTTTCCTATGAAAATAAAAAATAGCACAAAAAACAAAAGTTTTTCTTGGGAAAAGTTACTAATTGCCTAAAAGTGGGTAAAAAAAACTATGAAAATTATATATGGCATAATTGCTGTCTCTTAGTTATAATAGATACTAATTATTTATACCTTGGAGGGAATACTTATGAACGCATTATTAGAAGAAGCAAATCGTTGTTTACAATGTAAAAATGCAAAATGCCAAAAGAATTGTCCAATCAGTACTCCGATTCCAGAAATTATTGAGCTTTACAAACAGGGTAAGATCATGGAAGCAGGCGAAATCTTATTTCGCAATAATCCATTAAGTGCAGTATGTGCAATCGTGTGTCCTCACGAAGATCAGTGTAAAGGCAATTGTATTAAAGGAATCAAAGATCGTCCAGTAGATTTTTATGAAATTGAAAAGTATGTATCTAGTTACTATATTGAACATGTACATTTTGAAGAAGTATTAGAAAAGAAAGAAGACGTAGCAATCATTGGTGCTGGTCCTGCCGGTATTACAATTGCAATTATCCTTGCTCAAAAAGGATATGACGTAACTATTTTTGATGCTCATGATAAACTTGGTGGTGTTTTACGATACGGCATTCCAGAATACCGTTTACCAAACCATCTTGTAGATGTATACACAGATAAATTAAAAGAACTTGGAATCAAGATTCGTCCAAATACATTAATTGGACCAGTAATTACGTTAGACAACATGCTTGATGATGGCTATAAAGCAATCTTTATCGGTACTGGTGTATGGAATCCAAAACCTCTTCGTATTAAAGGAGAGACATTAGGAAACGTTCACTATGCAATCGATTATTTAAAAGCTCCTGAAGCATATGATTTCAGATGGAAACGTGTTTGTATCATCGGTGCTGGTAATGTAGCAATGGATGCAAGTAGAACTGCAATCCGTTCTGGCGCTTCCGAAGTATATGTTATGTACCGTAAAGGATTTGAAAACATGACATGTACAAAGGTTGAATTAGAAGAAGCAAAAGAAGACGGCATCCAATTCGAATTATTTAAAGCACCTTTAGAACTTACAAAGAAGGGTGTTAAATACATCGAAACAGAAAATGCTACCGATGAAGATGGCAGAATTATTACGGTAAATAAAGAAGGAACAGAAGGATTATTTGAATGTGATGTAATCATTATCGCAGTAAGCCAAAATCCTAGAACTAACATTGTATCTACAACAAAAGGTCTTGATACAAACCGTTGGGGACTTCTTATGACAAATGACCGCGGCCATACGACAAAAGAAGGCGTTTTCGCATCCGGTGACGTTGTTACTGGTGCAAAGACAGTAGTACAAGCCGTAACGACTGCAAAAGTAGTTGCAGAAGAGATGGAAGCTTATATCAATAAGAATAAATAATATAGAGGAGGGGGGTAGCGCCAACAAGGAATAATCGTTGGTGCTGCATCCCTCTTTTATTTTGCTTATATAATGTCTATATTGTATGGGGAGATGAATTTTACTTTTTGGATTGTCTGCTATGTGTGAACTTTTGGGCATATAGAAAAAAACTTGCCTGGCATGCC
>JAUNRX010000001.1 GCA_030539495.1 bacterium
GCTTTTAATACAATATTGATACCATTTACTAAATTTGATTTTGGACAAATGATTTTCATTATGTGTATAACTCCCTTCGTGTGTTTTTCTCATAAATATAATAATAAATTTTAGCCGCAGTAGTAATAGGGGCTGTGAATTTGTGGATAACTCTTGTAAGTATAATAAAATGTGGATTTAGCCCAAATAACAACAGTGTGAATAAATCAAAAAAAATATGTGAGTTAATTCAAAGTTATTCACATGCAATTTTTAGGCTAAATTTTGTTCACGACAATCCCACAAAGTATTAACATTAAGATGTTGATAACTATTGTGGAGAGATTTTCTTACTTAATACAGCAATTGTATTGTCTAAATTACCGTCTTTTTTCATGTCGTTTTCTATTTTATTAATACCGTGTAAAACAGTAGTATGATCACGATTTCCTAGCTTTTTACCGATGTCATTTAATGAGACATCAGTGAGTTTTCGACATAAATACATCGTTACCTGTCTAGGGAATGCAATATTTCTACTCTTTTTAGAAGAAATGATTTCAGTTGGAGTAATTCCAAAGTGTTCAGCAACGATATCAATGATTAACTCAGGGGTAATATCCTTGTGATTGTTTGGAGAAATCAAATCTTTAAGTGCTTCTTCTGCGAGTTCAACGTTCACTTCGCGGTTTTTAAGCCTGGAAAGGGCCACGATCTTAGTAACTGCGCCTTCCAGTTCACGAATATTACTCTTAATATTCGTAGCAATATACTTCATAACTTCATCGTCTATTTGAAGACCATCAAGTTCTTCTTTTTTCTTAAGAATAGCCATTCTTGTTTCATAATCTGGTTGTTGAATATCAACAGTCAAGCCCCATTCGAATCTTGATCTTAAACGTTCTTCAAGAGTTTCGATATCTTTTGGTGGTTTATCAGAAGATATAATAATTTGTTTCTTTGACTCGTGAAGGGTATTAAAGGTATGGAAGAATTCTTCCTGGGTACTTTCTTTTCCTATGATAAATTGAATATCATCGATCAATAAAACATCTATATTTCTATATTTTTCGCGGAATTCGGCCGTCGAAGAGTTTTCATTACGGTTACGAATAGAATCGATTAACTCATTCGTGAAAGTTTCACTTGTTACATATAAAACCTTGCTGTCTGGATTATGATCCAAGATAAAATGGGCAATGGAATGCATCAAGTGAGTCTTACCAAGACCTACACCTCCGTAGATAAATAATGGATTATAAACTTCTGCAGGGGATTCGGCAACTGCTAAAGATGCAGCATGAGCGAGGTTATTGTTGGTGCCAACAACGAATGTGTCAAATGTGTATCGTGGATTTAGAAAAGGATACTTGTTTTTGTTAGCTGGTTCGGCTTTTTTTGTTTCATTTTTAGATGTCTCTTGCTTTTTTGCTTGTGTGGAAGAAATGAAATCAAGTTCATAACTTTGACCCGTAACTTCCTCTATTGCTACCTTTAAAGGAAGACCGTATTTTCGGCTAATAAAGTCAATACTACCGGAACCAAGTACAACATCATCTATTAAAATCGTAATCTTATCATTATCCACAGAATAAACTGTTAATGGCAATAACCAAGTTCGAAATGAAACATCAGAAATAGCGTGTTCAACTTTTAGAGCTTCAAGTATTTCACTCCACTTTTCTTGAATTATGTTTTTCATCATAATCCCCCTAATTATAAAATTTTCTAGTTATAATATTAAACTAATTAGTTTGTATTTTCAATCTTTATTATCCCTACTATGTGGATATCTTGCCAAAATTCGATAGTTTTGCTAAAAAATAATCACATTTTTCGTGAGTTATCCTCACGATAAACCATAAACATCCTGTACATAGTGTGGATAAAATAGTCGCACTAAAGAGTTATACCATATTATCAAGCTGTTATCAACATATTATTACTGTAAAATTCACATTATCGTGAATAAATTATAAAAATTATGAACATCCGGAGAAAACTCGAGAAAATCTAGCATTATCCCAAAGTTTCAAATATCTATTCACAAATGATTCAACTGTTATCCACAAGTTATACACATTTTGTGGATAACTATGTTTTTAATTATGTTAGTAAACTGAATTTGGTTAAGAAAACTGTGTAAAAATGTCACTTTATACACAAGATCATATTTAGTATTTTCAGATTGTGAGTTTTGTAGTACAATTACCAGGAGTAATTTTTTATTGGATGTAAAAACTAAAGGGTGTCATAAGCAAATTTGAAAAGCTGTTTCTTCTTATATATAGGAACAACTATAAAAATTATTTATGATAAGCTTAATGAATTTGTTAAAATCATAACAATTTTGAGAAGAAGAAAAGGCAAAAAATCTGTATTACAGTATTGAAAGTTTTAGAAAAATGAGAAAAACAAGATAAATTGGAAAATATAGCGAAAATTAGTAAGAAAAATATAGGTTTTGGAGGGTCAAATTTTGAATAATGACTTGACGTAACCTGACAATGCTAATATAATATAACGTGATATTTCAAACTATTAGAATAGAATAGATACGCTTACTAATATATAGTCGGTGTTTATAAGGAGGTGTTTCAGCATGAAAATGACATTCCAACCAAAGAAGAGATCAAGAGCTAAAGTTCATGGTTTCAGAGCTAGAATGGCTACTAAAAACGGTAGAAAAGTAATCGCTAGCAGAAGAGCAAAAGGTAGAAAATCTTTATCAGCATAGGTCGCAGGTTTGTGGCCTTTTCTTCGCTTATAGGAGAAAATCCTATTATTAGGGAGAAAATCCTATTGTAAAGGAGATATTGTTTTGTCAGAATCATTAAAGAAGACAAAGGAATTTACTCAAGTTTATAAAAATGGCATATCGTATGCCAATCGCTACCTAGTCATGTATAAAGTCGAAAACGGACTAGGGAAGAATAGAATTGGAATATCTGTTAGTAAAAAAGTAGGAAATAGTGTAGTACGTCATAGAGTGACCCGTTTAATTCGAGAGAGTTATCGACTTAACCAAGATAAATTTTTCGTTGGATATGACATCGTTGTAGTCGCTAGGGCTGCAGCAAAAGACAAGCAGTATAAGGAAATTGAAAGTGCCTTGCTGCATGTTGGTAAGATCCATAAAATTGTAAAAGAGATGATTGAATCGTGATCAAACGATTTTTGTTATTTTTAATTCGAATATATCGAAAATTTATTTCTCCTTTAAAGAGACGGCCAACCTGTATATATACACCTACATGTTCAGTATATGCCATACAGGCGATAGAAAAGTATGGTGCACTTAAAGGGTCATATTTGGCGATTCGCAGAATACTGAGATGTCATCCTTTTCATAAAGGCGGATATGATCCCGTGCCATAACTAACACTATTTCAAGGTACTTAATTTCAAAAACTCTTTAAGGAGGAGAATGAATTGTCGCTAATATTTTTAACTCAAGAGAATGGCTCAATTCTTGGACCAATTGCAAAGGTTCTAGGTGTTATTCTTAACTGGTTAGCTGAGTTTCTTAACATATTTGGGATTCAGAATACAGGTATTACATTAATTCTGTTTACATTTATTGTGAATACCTTAATGTTACCATTAACAATCAAGCAGTATAAATTTCAGAAAATTCAGTCTAGTTTAGCTCCAGAGTTAGCTAGAATTCAAAAGAAATATAAAAATAAAAAAGATGAAGTTTCCATGCGTAAGCAACAAATGGAGACTCAAGAACTCTACCAAAAATATGGTGCAAATCCAATGGCAGGCTGTTTACCAATGTTAATCACCCTTCCAATTTTATTTGCATTATACCGTGTAGTTTACCATATTCCAGCATATGTTGATTTATTCTATAATCAATATACTGATTTTGCGGATAAATTAATTAGCATCCCTGATATTGGTAATGTACTTAAAAATGCTAATATTCAGTTGTCTCAACCACTACAGGTTGGATTTGATCAATGGGCAAACTATGGTACAAATGATGTAGTCTTAAAGAATAACGTTGTTGAGTTCTTATCTCAATTAAAGTCGGCGGATTGGAAAACATTATCTGATCAATTAGGTAGTGTAATTCAAAATCCAGAACAGCTTCAAGTTATTCGAACAAGCCTTGAAACTACTCAGGCAGCTGCTCATAACATGAATAGTTTCTTAGGATTAAACGTTGTAGAAAGCGTTATGTCAACAGGACCTATCTCTGCCGCAGCGATTGTTCCATTATTAGCTGGTGGTTTACAATTCTTACAAACTAAGATGATGCCACAGACTGATACAAACCCAGATTCACCTACAGCATCAACAATGAAAACAATGAACTACGTAATGCCTTTAATGTCAGTCGTATTCTGTTTCATGTTCCCAATCGGTGTTGGTTTATACTGGGTAGCAGGTAGTTTATACCGTATTGTACAACAACTTTTTGTAAATCGTTATATGGATCGTATCAATATTGAAGATTTAGTAAAGAAAAATGTTGAAAAGCAGAATAAAAAGCGAGCTAAAGCCGGACTTGAACCTCTTAAAATGGAAGCAGTTTCTAAAGCTAGAACAAAAGATATTCCAGTGGTAGAAGAAAAAGCAAAAGTGAGCAAGAAAAAGAATGAACCTTCCGATTACAGTCGAAGTGATGTATCTTATAAAGCAGGTAGTATATCAGCGAATGCTAGGCTTCTTAACAAGAAGAATGGGGAGAAGGGAGACAAGTAATTTATGATGGATTGGGTTGATTTTACAGCAAAGACAGTAGATGACGCTATTACCGATGCACTGATTAAACTTGAAACGACAAGTGATAATGTTGAGGTAGAGGTTATCGAAAAAGAAAGCAATGGAATCTTAGGATTATTTGCAAAACCAGCAAAGATTCGAGTACGCGTTAAGAATGACGTGAAACAGATTGCCAGAAACTTTCTTGAAAAGCTTCTTAAAGCGATGAATGTAGAGGCTAACATTGAGATTGACTATGATGAGCTTGAAGGAGTAATGCAAATTGATTTATCAGGGGATGATATGGGTGTCCTTATTGGTAAACGTGGTCAAACACTTGATTCACTTCAGGTGTTAACTAGTACTGTAGTAAATAAGCATTATAAAGATAGTTACTTAAAGGTTAAATTAGACACTGAGAACTATCGTGAACGTCGTAGAGAAACACTTGAGAATTTAGCAAAAAACTTAGCATTCAAAGTTAAGAGAACGAAAAAGCAAGTTGTACTTGAACCTATGAATCCATACGAACGTAGAATCATTCATTCTGCATTACAATATGATAAATTCGTTGAGACTCATAGCGAAGGAGAGGAACCTTATCGTAAGGTTGTCATTACTCTAAAGAAAAATTATAAAACACATAATAATAGGACAAATAGTCATTATAAATCCTACAACAACCAGAATAAAACAAATAAAACTGTTAATACTGTTGTTGATTAACTGAGGGGACGGCGGATGGATTATTCATAGAATAATCCATCTTCTGTCCTTTTTTAATTCAGCCGAAAGATCGATTCATAGTGTAATCAGGTAGAGTGTTTTGTTGAAAGATAGAAAGTTGACTTTAGATAGTTCCCTATTTTTGAACAAAACGCCCTAAAAAAGGACGTAAATCGCACTTCGCGAAAAAGAAAAATAGAAAAACTACTGTTTTTTTACTCTATTTTATGATAAAAATATAACTAAGATTTCATTAAGAAGGGAAAAATTGACGTGAAAACAGATACAATCGCTGCGATTGCGACGGCACTTAGTAATGCGGGATTAAGCATAGTACGTATTAGTGGTGAAGAAGCATTTGATATTATAGATAGAATTTATGTTTCAAAGAACGGAAAAAAGGTGCTTTCAGAGCAGCCATCCCATACGATTCATTATGGGTTTATTAAAGATGGGGATGAGATCATTGACGAAGTCATGGTATCAATCATGAAAGCGCCAGCTACGTATACAAAAGAAGATGTTGTTGAGATTAATTGTCATGGTGGTGTAATCGTAACCAAGAAAATACTACAGACAATTATCAAATATGGTGCTAGAATAGCTGAGCCAGGAGAATTTACAAAACGTGCGTTTTTAAATGGACGAATTGATCTATCCCAGGCAGAGGCAGTAATTGATATTATTCATGCAAAGAGTGAATATGCATTATCAAGCTCCTTAAGTCAGTTAAAAGGATCCGTATTAGAAAAAGTGAAAGCAATCAGAGACTCTGTCATTTATGATATTGCATATATTGAAGCAGCGTTAGATGATCCAGAACACATTATTATAGAAGAATATACCGAAGAGCTTACGACACATATTAAATCAACAATTGCGAACATTGAGAATTTACTCGCAACTGCAGATAATGGTAAGATCATTTCT
Source organism: bacterium (assembly GCA_030539495.1). Lineage (GTDB taxonomy): Bacteria > Bacillota > Clostridia > Lachnospirales > Lachnospiraceae > KM106-2. The sequence continues at coordinate 6,352 of JAUNRX010000001.1, forward strand.
GAAGGTATTAAGACTGCGATCGTAGGAAAGCCGAATGCAGGAAAGTCTTCCTTATTAAATAACTTAGTAGGGGAAGACAGAGCAATCGTTACCGATATTGCAGGTACAACGAGAGATACGTTAGAGGAGACAATCCAGTTACATGGAGTTGTTTTAAATATTATCGATACAGCAGGTATTCGAAATACAGAAGATGTTGTAGAGAAAATTGGTGTAGACCGTGCTAAAAAAGTTGCAAATAATGCCGATTTAGTGTTATATGTAATAGATGGAAGTCGCGAACTTGATACGAATGATTATGAAATCATGGAGTTAATTAAGGATCGTAAAGCAATTGTTTTAGTAAATAAATCAGATTTAAATCAAGTTGTTGATATAGAAGAGATTAAGAAGTTAACAAATAAAGAAGTAATCGTAATTTCGGCTAAAAATAATACCAATATTGAGACGTTAGAAAAGACGGTAGAGTCCATGTTTATTAATGGTAAGTTAAGCTTTAATGATGAGGTTTATATTACAAATGTTAGACATAAGACAGCGTTAGAAGAAAGTTTAGTAAGTGCAAAACAAGTATTATATAGTATTGAATCCGGAATGCCGGAAGATTTTTATACAATCGATTTAATGAATGCATATGCAAGACTTGGCGAAATTATTGGCGAAGAAGTAGGCGAAGATTTAGTAAATACTATTTTCCAAAAGTTCTGTATGGGTAAATAGTACAAAAGGGAAAGAGGAGTAAGATATGCCACATGTAAATGAAGAATATGATGTAGTAGTTGTTGGCGCGGGACATGCAGGTTGCGAAGCTGCACTTGCAAGTGCAAGATTATCATTAAATACGATTATATTTACAATTAGTATGGATAGCATTGCATTAATGCCATGTAACCCTAACGTTGGGGGGAGTTCTAAAGGGCATTTAGTACGTGAACTTGATGCATTAGGCGGAGAAATGGGTAAGAATATTGATAAGACATTTATCCAGTCTAAAATGCTTAATAAGTCAAAAGGACCAGCAGTTCATTCACTACGTGCACAAGCAGATAAACAAGATTACAGCAGAGAGATGCGTCTTGTATTAGAAAATACAGATAATCTTACAGTAAGACAAGGTGAAGTAACTGAAATCTTAACAGAAGACGGAAAAGTAGTTGGAGTTAAGACTTTTTCAGGTGCGACATATGCTTGTAAAGCCGTTGTATTATGTACAGGAACGTATTTAAATGCAAGATGTGTATATGGTGATGTCAGCCTTTACACAGGACCAAATGGTTTATCAGCAGCAACACATTTAACAGATTCATTAAAATCACTTGGAATTGAAATGTATCGATTTAAGACAGGTACTCCTGCAAGAATTGACAAACGTTCTATTGATTTTAGTAAGATGGAAGAACAAAAGGGAGATGAAGACATTGTACCATTTTCCTTTACAAATAAACCAGAAGACCTACAAAGAGATCAAATTTCTTGTTGGTTAACATATACAAACGAAAAGACACATGAAATCATTCGTGGAAGTTTAGATCGTTCTCCATTATATTCAGGAGATATTGAAGGTACAGGTCCTAGATATTGTCCTTCAATTGAAGATAAAGTAGTTCGATTTGCAGATAAAGAAAGACATCAAGTATTTATTGAACCAGAGGGCAGTTATACAAATGAAATGTATATCGGTGGTATGTCCAGTTCATTGCCAGAAGATGTACAGTATGCAATGTACCGCAGTGTTGCAGGTCTTGAAAATGCAAAGATTATTCGTAATGCTTACGCAATTGAATATGATTGCATCAATGCAAATCAATTAAAAGGATCGTTAGAATTTAAAAATGTAGAAGGCCTATTCAGTGGTGGTCAGTTTAATGGTAGTTCAGGGTATGAAGAAGCTGCAGCACAAGGTCTTATGGCTGGTATGAATGCAGCACTTAAAGTTCTTGGTAAAGAGCCAGTAGTATTAGATCGTTCTGAAGGTTATATCGGCGTATTAATTGATGATTTAGTTACGAAAGAAACTCATGAGCCATATCGTATGATGACATCAAGAGCAGAATACCGTTTAATCTTACGCCAAGATAATGCCGACTTAAGATTATCTGAGATTGGACATAACGTTGGTTTAATTGATGATGATCGTTATGAATATGTAGCAAAAAAACGTGAGATGATTAGGGCTGAAATTATAAGACTTGAAGAGTGTAAAGTTGGCGCTAACAGGGAAGTACAGGAATTACTGGAAAGTTTAGGCAGTCAGCCATTGAAGACTGGTACAACTCTTGCAGAATTAATCCGTAGACCAGAATTAACGTATGAAGATATTGCAGCTTTAGATAGTGAACGTGAAGAACTCCCAAAAGATGTGATTGAACAAGTTAATATTAATATTAAATATGATGGATATATTACACGTCAGTTAAAACAAGTAGAACAGTTTAAAAAACTTGAAAATAAAAAAATACCTGCAGATATTAATTATGATGACATCAACAGCTTACGTATTGAAGCAAGACAAAAGTTAAGTACAATTCGTCCAGCTTCCGTAGGACAGGCATCCCGTATTTCCGGTGTTAGTCCAGCTGATATTTCTGTACTATTAGTGTATTTAGAAGTATTACGTCATAGTAAATAAGAAGCAGCTTAAAGGAGTTACTGTGGAACAAGATAACGTATTTTTAGATGGTTTAAAAGAGCTTAATATTACATTAAGTGAAGAGCAGATTGCTCAGTTTCATAAATATTATGAAATGTTAGTAGAAAAAAATAAGGTAATGAACTTAACTGCTATTACAGAATGGAATGAAGTAGTTCATAAACATTTCTTAGATAGTATCGCAATTGTTAAGACAATGGATATGAGTAAGCCTTATCGTATTTTAGATTTAGGAACAGGTGCAGGATTTCCTGGTATCCCATTAAAGATTGCATTTCCTGAATTAGAAATTGTATTGTTAGATTCTTTAAATAAACGTATTTTATTTTTACAAGAAGTAATTGATGAATTAGGATTACAAAAGATTACAGCAATTCACGGAAGAGCTGAAGATTATGCTAAACAAAAAGAGTATCGTGAAACATTTGATTTATGTGTTTCCAGAGCCGTTGCTAATTTATCCTCTCTTTCCGAATATTGCTTACCATATGTTAAAAAAGGTGGAGTATTTGTATCCTATAAATCTCAAACAGCACAAGAAGAAACAGTTGCAGCAGCAAAAGCTATTCATATTCTTGGAGGCAAGTTAGAGGGCGTTACTGAATTTAATCTTCCAGGAACAGATATGAATCGTTGTTTTGTTAAGATTAATAAAGTGATTGAGACACCTAAAAAATATCCTAGAAGTGCTGGAAAGCCTACGAAGGAACCATTATAAGGGGGTAAGGTTATGGTAAAGGGGAAGTTCTTAACTAGTAAGGATGATTTATCTGAAGTATTTCGAATCCGAAATGAAGTATTTTGTAAAGAACAAGGAATAGCAAGTGAATTAGAGCATGATGCATTCGATAATGGGGCTATACATGTATTAATCAATGATCATGATTGTAATGTCGCAGTAGGCCGTTTAGTTCAAGAACAAGGTGAATATTCGATTGGAAGAGTCGCTGTAATAAAAGAAGAGCGAGGAAACTATTATGGAGACTTTGTTGTACGCATGCTAGTAGATAAAGCATTTCGGTTAGGAGCAAAAGAAGTAAAAATCTTAGCCCAAAAAGATACCGTACCTTTTTATAAAAAGATTGGGTTTGCTGAAGCAGGTGAGGAATGTGTAAAAGTTAATATTCCTCATATCCCAATGACTATTAAGCAGACAATGATGTGTTCTCATTGTCAGAAATAAAAAAAGGCTATCACTATGAATAAGTGATAGCCTTTTTTTATGAAAATGTTTCATGTGAAACATTTCGTAATATCTTAAAGTATCTTTATAAGAACGTTAATAATTGTTTCGCACATTCAGCTGGGTCTTCAATGTGTAGCATCTCTTTTGTATCAGAAATATAGGAAACAGAAATATCAGGATTATAGTACATATAGTCTGCAACTGTAGCCTGGATATTAGAAACTTCAGATCCAGCAAGAATAAGGATAGGTTTATCAATATTCTGCAGAGCATGAATAATAGTTGTATTTGTATAGTGACATTTTATACTTGTGTAAATATATCTAGATGCAGAACCATCTGTATGGGCAGAGGTAAAGCATGCTTCTTTATAACGATGTACAGGACGATCTTTAGATAGAAAATGATTACGGAATTGTGTATTGATTACGCAATGTGTATTTCTTACATTATAAATAAAGGTTCCAATGATTGGTAAGTTAAAAAGCCATTGGAGCAGTTTATGTTTTTTCTTTGGATATTTCGCAAGCTCATTTAAGTCGGTTGGGTTAACTAAGATTAATTGTTCAATTTGTTCCGGATCAATATAACAAGTCATTATTCCAATGGAGCTGCTTCGGTTAGAAGTTAATACTGTAGTCTTACTACCAATTATATTCTTAATAAAGTCTGAGATTAGTTGTACATATAAAAAGTTGGTATATGTGATTTTTGGTTTATCAGAGAGACCACATCCTATTAAATCGATTGTATAGACAGTATTTGTATCAGATAGTTTTTTCTCTAACTCTTTGAATTCATAAGAAGAGGCGATATTAGATAAATCATGGAGTAAAAGAATTGGCGATCCAGTCCCTTTTTTTGTATAGGAGACTTTGCCAAAACGCCAGTTATATGAAAGAGTAGTTCCTCTATATAAATGTTCTCTTTTTGTACCTAATAAAAATATGAATTTATTAATACATTCCATAGTTAAAAGTGATAGTGCTATAATACCTGCAAATAACGATATTTTATGGGTTTTCTTTTCCAAAAAATCGTACCCCGCTTTCATAAGTATTTAATCATATCTATCTATATTATAAGGTAAATATTTCATACTTACAATTATTTTTTTCCATTTAAATAACAATCATTTGTGCGATAACCATTGTAGAATTAGCGTATTTAGTGTATGGTATAAATATATGTTATACTTTATAAGTATTTGTAGTTTTTAATAGAATATTCTTAAGCATAATAACAATAGGATGTGGAGTATATGAAATTAGAGGATAAGAGCAGCAGGAAAGAACAAAAGGGAATTAATGAAATCTTAGACTGTATAATCAAAGAATATGTAGAGGAGTATTCACTTGATTTGGAGATAGAAAAGCACGGGGAAATTAATAATTGGAAGGAAACTTCAGAGTCCTTCTTGGTTCAAAATGATTCTAAAGAGGATCATAAACAAACTATGGGACACCAAAGAGTATCTAGAGAGGATGCAATTACGCGTGTAAATGCTATAAGACAGGCACAGCAGATGATTGAACAGAATAAAAGAAATCAACAGTTATACACTTGTGAAAAGTATGAAAAAGTCCGATATTCTATATTAGATGTATTAGAGTTAGATCGCAAGCGTATTTCAAGAGATCTTCATGATTCAACAGTGCAAATATTAACGATGTTAGTGCATAAAGCTGAGCTATGTGAAAAGTTAATAGAAATAGATACAATTAGAACCAAAATGGAATTACAAGTTATGTCTAATGTATTAAAAGATTCTATTTCGGAATTACGACAGACGATATTTAATTTACGTCCGATGTCTATGGATGATTTAGGTTTGATGGATTCCATAGAACGATATCTTCAAATATTAATTCAGAGTAGTGAAGTAGCATTTTTAATTGATGTAAATGATGAGGATAAACTTGATATTGAACAGTTACTTACTCCCGTACAGAAATTATCATTATATCGAATACTTCAGGAGTGTTGTAGTAATATTTTAAAACATTCCAATGCAAATAAGGCATTGATTACATTGCAGGTGAAGCGTGATGAAATCGTACTTATGGTTGAGGACAATGGAAAGGGATTTAATAATCCAGTCGTTGTAAATAAAATTAATGAAATTAATAATGACTCAACATTAGAACATGATCAATATTTTCAGGAATTATCTAAGGAAGTTGCTGAACGTACTGATTTTTCAGGATATGGATTATCGATGTTACAAGAACGAGTATATTTATTGGATGGTAGATTACAGATTAATTCACAAGAAGACGGCTGTAGAATAACTGTTTCAATTCCAGTAATTACTAAGGAGGAAGATTTAGATGAAACCGATTAAGATTATTATTGCAGATGATCACTGGATGGTTAGAGATGGTATTAAGCAATTGCTTGAATTAGATCAAGAATTTAGTGTTGTAGCACAGGCAGGTTCTGCAGAGGAATGTGTAAAGGCAATTCAACTTGTTGAGGGACAAGTTTTATTATTAGATATTAATATGCCTGGCACGAGTGGAATTGAAATTATTCCGGAGATTAAAAAAATTAATCCAAATATTAAAATCCTTATGCTTACGATTCATAATGAAGTAGAGTATTTAAATAAAGCATTTAGTTTAGGGGCTAATGGATATGCTTTAAAAGACTCTAATTCAGATATTTTAAAAAAGGCAATTAAAGCAGTAATTAATCAAGAGAAGTTTGTAGATCCTACCGTATTACCATATTTATATTCAGATCGCGCAAAAATCTATGTAGATTCCAAATCATCCTTGTTGACAGATAGAGAAAATGAAGTACTTGTATTATTGACACAAGGTTTATTTAATAAAGAAATCGGATATAAATTAGGAATTAGTGAGAAGACTGTAAAAAATCACGTATCTAATATTTTTAGAAAACTTGAAGTTTCAGATCGTACGCAAGCAGCAATTTATGCTGTAAAAAATAATATAGTAAGTTTAGATTAAGAAAAGTGATAGGATGTTTCACGTGAAACATGCTATCATTTTTAATTTACGCGAACAATGAGCCAAAGTGATACTAGTATTATCTTGTTAACTATCGCAATAACGAGAGAAACTCAAAGAGCGTATTTCTTCTTATTGTATAAGATCTATCATATAAGCACTTGATAGAAAGTATGCAAGTTACATAATAGAATAGTTTGATAGCACAAAGACATAATAAATAAGGAAATTGAAACAGCTTGTTTCACGTGAAACAAATTTATATGCTTAAAATACTATAAATATAAAAAGAGGTGTAGATATACAAAAAATATAATGCTATAATTAAAAGAGCAAAATGTAGGGATTGTCTACGTTTGGAACACAGTAATTAAAGTTAAAATACAATAAATATAAATAAAAAATAAAAGGTGATAAGATGGGAAGAGTAATAGCAGTTGCAAATCAAAAAGGTGGAGTTGGTAAAACTACTACAGCTATTAATCTATCGGCAGCATTAGCAGAAGCTGGAAAGAAAGTATTAACGATTGATCTTGATCCTCAAGGAAATACGTCCAGTGGTTTGGGAATTGATAAAAATTCTTTAAGAAGCACAGTATATGAATTAATGATCGGACAAGCTACATTATATGAAAGTATTCAGAGAAATGTTCTTGAAAATTTATCTGTGTTACCTTCTAATGTAGAACTAGCAGGCGCTGAGATTGAATTAATAGGATTTGAAGAAAAAGAATTTATACTAAAAAACTATGTGGATATCATTCGTAATGATTATGATTTTATTATTATTGACTGTCCACCATCATTAAACACATTAACTGTTAATGCGATGACAACAGCAGATACAGTAATTGTGCCAATACAGTGTGAATATTATGCACTAGAAGGATTATCACAGTTAATACATACGATTAACTTGGTTAAGAAGAGATTAAATCCGAATCTAGAAATAGAAGGTGTCGTATTTACTATGTATGATGCAAGAACAAATTTATCTTTGCAAGTAGTTGAGAATGTAAAAGAAAATTTAAATCAGAATATTTATAAAAGCATTATTCCTAGAAATGTTCGATTGGCAGAAGCACCTAGTCATGGTGTTCCAATCACAGAATATGATCCTCGTTCTACTGGAGCTGAAGGATATCGTTCATTAGCACAAGAAGTTATAGAAAGAGGGAATAAATAATGGCACCTAAAAGAGGACTTTCTAAGGGGTTAGGCAAAGGTTTAGATTCCATGATCCCTGATAAAATTCAAGAAACAAAAGAGGTAGTTAAGGATTCCTTAGAGCAAAAGACGGAAACAATCGTTAACATTAATAAGATTGAGCCAAATAAGGGACAACCAAGAAAAATGTTTAATGAAGATGCGTTGATGGATTTAGCAGAATCAATTAAGCAATTTGGAATAATTCAGCCACTTATTGTACAAAAACATGAGAAATACTATTCAATTATTGCCGGAGAAAGACGTTGGAGAGCAGCTAAATTAGCTGGGATAAAAGAAGTACCTGTTGTAATTAAAGACTATACACCACAAGAGGTATTAGAAATTGCGTTAATAGAAAATATTCAGCGTGAAGATTTAAATCCAATTGAAGAAGCAATGGCTTATCAAAATCTTATTGCTGAGTTTAAATTAAAACAAGATGAGCTTGCAGAACGTGTATCAAAGAGTCGTGCAGCGATTGCCAACTCTATGCGTTTATTAAAGTTGGACCGAAGAGTACAGCAAATGATTATTGATGACATGATTACAAGTGGACATGCAAGAGCATTAATTTCAATAGAGGACACAGAGGAGCAATATAATATTGCAACACAAGTATTCGATTTAAAATTAAGTGTACGTGAAACAGAAAAACTTGTGAAGAAACTTCTTGAAAGTAAAGATGTAACAAAAGAGAAGCCAAAACCAGCAATCAGTGAACAAGAAATTATAATTCTAAAAAATATAGAGGATAATCTTAAAACCATTATTGGAAGTAAAGTTTCTATTACAAAGAAGCAGAAAAATAAGGGCAAGATTGAAATAGAATATTATTCAAGCGATGAACTGGAGCGTATTATTGAATTATTTCAAACGATACGTGCATAAGTACGAGATATAAAAAGAGAAGAAGGTAGGCAAATAAATGAACATATTTAAAAATCTGGGTATCAATACAGATTATGTGTTATTAGGTTTATTAGGTGTTGTATTTATATTATTTATTTTAGTGATTGTATTATTCATTAAGAATAGTAAGCTAAATAAGAGATACCGTGCTTTTATGCAGGGATCTGAAGCAAAAAGTTTAGAGGAAACAATCCAGACTCGTTTTGCAGAAGTAGATATGATTAAAGAACTATTAAAGAAACATCAAGAGCATTTAGAGCAATTAGAAGAAACATTTAAAGTGACATATCAAAAGATGGGCATCGTGCGATATGATGCATTTAAAGAAATGGGCGGTAAGCTTAGTTTTGCATTAGCTCTTTTAAATGATGATAATAGTGGTTTTATTATTAATTCTATGCATAGCAGCAGAGAAGGCTGCTATACGTATATAAAAGAAATTATTCATGGCGAGGCATTTGTTGTTCTTGCAGAGGAAGAACAACAAGCATTAGAGCAAGCAGTTAAATCAAAAGATTTAATCCAAGAATAAGATACAGAAAATAACTACAATCGTTATCGGTTGTAGTTATTTTTTTGTGTTATAATAAAAGTAACCTAAAGTACTGATGATTTTAATGTATCGTTGGTGTTTTGGGAGGTCCTTATTTTTAATTGAATACATAATTAGAATATTTTTACAGATTGTTAAAAAAATAGTATAAGTTAATGCTATTTTATTTGAAATAATAAGAAAACTTTCCCAAATACTAGGCAAAAAAAACAAATAGATAATATAAAAAACAAAAGATAAATAAAAAATTAACAAAGTACAGAAAAACAGAAAAAGAATTACTGGTAAAAATATATATAAAGTGTACATAATAAAATAGAAATAACAACAAAACCTATCACATTTTACAAAAAACAAAGGATTATAGGCTTGAAATTCTTAATAAATGACAAATAATTATGTTGAATGGTAGGGAAAAACATAATAGGTAGTTGTTGACAATTTAACATAAACATATTACAATATAAACAGTCGTAAGGACATAATTTATACAACTTATTGTTAAATATTTAACAGTTGTATGGTGAATAATATATGTAATATTTAAAAATAGGAGGATAATGAAATGGCTAAGAATGATCAAGCAGTAGAGACAAAAGTGGTAGACACAAATATTGTTGATAGCGTAGAAGCGCTTACAGCAAAGATTAAGGAAGTAAAAGAAGCACAAAGAATATTTGCAACTTATTCTCAAGAGAAAGTAGATGAAATTTTTAAAGCAGCTGCAATTGCAGCAAATAAAGCTAGAATCCCATTAGCAAAAATGGCAGTTGAAGAAACTGGAATGGGTATTGTAGAAGATAAAGTTATTAAAAATCATTTTGCATCAGAATATATCTATAACACTTACAAAGATACAAAGACTTGTGGTGTTATTGAACATGATAATTCCTTTGGTATCACGAAAATTGCAGAGCCTATTGGATTAATTGCAGCAGTTATCCCTACAACAAATCCAACCTCTACTGCAATCTTTAAGTCATTAGTAGCATTAAAAACTCGTAATGCTATTATCATTAGTCCACATCCAAGAGCTAAAAAATCAACAATCGCAGCAGCAAAAGTTGTTTTGGACGCAGCAGTAGAAGCTGGTGCACCAAAAGGTATTATTGGATGGATCGATGTTCCTTCCTTAGATTTAACAAATGAAATTATGAGAGATGCTGATATCATCTTAGCTACAGGTGGTCCTGGTATGGTAAAAGCAGCATATTCTTCAGGAAAACCTGCATTAGGTGTTGGTCCTGGTAATACTCCAGCAATCATTGATGAAACTGCAGATGTATTATTAGCAGTTAACTCTATTATCCATTCTAAGACATTTGATAATGGTATGATTTGTGCATCTGAACAATCTGTAATCGTTAGCGATAAGATTTATGATGCAGTTAAGAAAGAATTTACGGATAGAGGATGTCATATCTGCTCCAAAGAAGAAGCTGATAAATTAAGAAAGACAATTTTAATCAATGGTGCATTAAATGCTAAGATTGTTGGACAAAAGGCTGCTACAATTGCTAAGTTAGCAGGATTTGAAGTCCCAGAAGCTACAAAGATCTTAATTGGTGAAGCTGAGAGTGTTGATCTAGAGGAAGAATTAGCTCATGAAAAATTATCTCCTGTATTAGCAATGTACAAAGCTACAAGCTTTGACAATGCAATTGAAAAAGCAAAACAATTAATCGCTGATGGCGGTTATGGACATACATCATCTTTATACATTCATGTAGGAACTGGTGCTGAAAAAATTGCAAAATTTGAACATGAAATGAAGACATGCCGTATTTTAATTAATACTCCATCCTCTCAAGGTGGTATTGGTGATATTTACAACTTTGCATTAACTCCATCCTTAACATTGGGTTGTGGTTCTTGGGGCGGAAACTCTGTTTCTGAGAATGTTGGTGTAAAACATTTAATTAACATTAAGACAGTAGCTGAGAGGAGAGAAAATATGCTTTGGTTCAGAGCTCCAGAAAAAGTTTACTTTAAGAAAGGCTGCTTACCAGTAGCACTTCAAGAACTTAAAGATGATATGAAGAAGAAAGCATTTATCGTAACAGATAGTTTCTTATATAAAAATGGTTATACAAAAGTAGTTACTGACAAATTAGATGAAATGGGTATCCAACATACTACATTCTTTGATGTTGCTCCAGACCCAACACTTGCTTGTGCACTTCAAGGTGAAAAAGCACTTAGAGACTTTGAACCAGATACAATCATTGCAATCGGTGGTGGTTCCGCAATGGATGCTGCTAAGATTATGTGGGTAATGTATGAACATCCAGAAGTTGACTTTATGGATATGGCAATGAGATTCATGGATATTAGAAAACGTATCTATAAATTCCCTAAGATGGGTGAAAAAGCATACTTTATTGCAATTCCAACTTCTTCAGGTACAGGCTCTGAAGTTACACCTTTCGCTGTAATCACAGATGAAAAGACTGGTACAAAATATCCATTAGCTGATTATGAATTATTACCTAAGATGGCAATCATCGATGCTGATATGATGATGAATCAGCCTAAAGGATTAACAAGTGCTTCTGGTATTGATGCTTTAGTACATGCTCTCGAGGCTTATGCTTCTGTTATGGCAACAGAATATACAGATGGTTTAGCATTACAAGCTATGAAGAGTATCTTTAAATACTTACCTAGTGCATATGAAAATGGTGCAAAGGATCCAATTGCAAGAGAAAAGATGGCAACAGCATCTACAATGGCTGGTATGGCATTTGCTAATGCATTCTTAGGAGTTTGCCACTCTATGGCACATAAATTAGGTGCTTGGCATCACTTACCTCATGGTATTGCAAATGCAATCTTACTTACAGATATTATGAGATTTAATGCAGTTAGTATTCCAACTAAGATGGGTACTTTCCCACAATATGAATATCCACACTGCTTAGACAGATATGTAGAGTGTGCTGAATTCTTAGGTATTCAAGGTAATACCAAAGAAGAAAAATTTGAAAACCTCATCGCTGCAATTGAAGAATTAAAAGCTAGAGTTGGTATTAAGAAAACAATTGCTGAATATGGCGTTGATGAGAAATATTTCTTAGATACCTTAGACGAAATGGTGGAACAAGCATTTGACGATCAATGTACAGGTGCTAATCCAAGATATCCATTAATGAGTGAAATTAAAGCAATGTACTTAAAAGCTTACTATGGTAAATAGAGTTTAGTAAAAAAAGAGGGACGACTTTTATAGTCGCCCTCTTTTTATTTACGCAACAACTTGCAAAGCGTATTTTTTCTGGTCCATATCATATAAGAAGTTTATTCGAATAGTAAAAAAGACTTGAACCAATGAAAGGCTCAAGTCTTTTTTACTATTTATTTTTTATTATTCATACTCTACAACATTAATCCATTTTGTAAGTAATTCTTTTTCTTCTGGTTTATTCTTTGTAAGCTGAGCAGCAGCAACAATTGGAAGCCATTCTTGAACATAACGTTTCTTTGTATTCGTCTTTTCACAGAAGATATCCATGTATTTGTTAGCTGTATCAATATCATGAAGAGCAAGCAAAAGGTAAGTTCTGGCAACATCTGCACTGGCATTACCTTGTGTAGCATGAATCCAATCCAAAGGATAACATTCATCAGCTCCAACAATAATATTACGTGGCTCAAAATCGCCATGACAAACTTTATCATGAGTAGGCATACCATCAAGCCTTGTTAATAATTCATATTTTACAATATCATTAATTTCTGAAAGGCTTAAGATTTGATTCTTAAGTTTATCTTTCAACTTGTTAAGTAAAGGTGACTTTTTGGTTTGAATCTTTAGTTGAATATCAACCATTTGATTTATGTACTTGTCCATGTTTGCAGGATCTTTCTCCATTAGCGATGCTAATGTTTCACCTTCGACATAATTCATAACGATTGCCCATTGTCCTTCGATCATGGTTACCTGAGTAATACCAGGAAGGGCTAGTCCAGTTTCCTCAACTCTTGCTGTATTCAATGCTTCTAATAACACATCTACTTTTGATACATTTGGATTAAATACTTTAACAGCTTGATCTCCGCAACGATAAACTTTTGATGATTTCCCTGTTGCAATTAGATTTGTTAGCTCCATAATAATCGCTCCTTTCATAGAAGTACATACATTCCTCTAACTGAATTTATTATACCACTTTTTACCAAAAAAGTATAGGGAAAGCATAAATAAATATAAAATATGAACAAACAACAGAAGACGACAAATACTGAATTTTCCATTCTTTATCTAAAAGCTTAAAAAATTATATACAAATGTATGAAATAAAACTATAATTGAATTAAATACCATAGATGTATGGATATAACTAGAATCTGGAGGTTATATGAGAAGTTTATCTGTAAAAGCAATCAAAGGGAATGAAATTCTTGCCAAGGATCTAATTGGTGATGGCGACAAGATTTTATTACCTGCTGGATGCAAATTAAAAATAGAATATAGAGAACACTTGCTACGTCTTGGAATAGAATCGGTTTATATTAAAGATGAAATCTCTAAAGGTGTACTAAATGATCGTGTTAGTGAAGATGCAATTAAAGATGAGTGCTTAGCTGATGTTAAGAATACATTAGAACGTTTCTCATATAATGCTGATACGGAAGAAAATCATATTAGTAATATTGCAGAAGAAATTATAAATGATGTTTTACAAGAAAAAAATGTAGTGTATTGTCTTGCAGGAGTTAGACAAAGAAGTGAGGGAATTTATTCTCATTCCATAAATGTTGCAGTACTATCTATTTTAATTGCCGTGAAAATGGGAGTAGCGAAAAGCAGAATTAAAGATATTGCCATTGGAAGTCTGCTTCATGATATTGGATATAATGGAGTTACGGTTAAGATGACCAATGAGCCGGGGCAAACTTATACAGATGAAGAAAAGAAAGAAATTAAGAAGCATGTTCTTTATGGATATAGTATGATTTCAAATGAAGCTTGGCTCTCGAAGACCAGTAAGGATATTATTTTATCCCATCATGAAATGATTAATAGCAAGGGATATCCATTTCATTTAGATGGGGACCATATGAGCCTTGCTATTAAAATTGTTTCTTTATGTAACGATTTTGATACACTTGTTTATGGAAGATTCGGCAAGCCAATAAAAATTCATGATGCAATTGCATATATTATCAGCCAAAGTGGTGTGAGATATGAGCATAGCGTAGTTGCTGCATTTAATGAAGTCGTTGCGGCATATCCAAATGGGACGATTGTTGTAACAAATGAGAAAGAGATCGGAATTGTACTTCGACAAAATCAAAAGTGTCCAACTAGGCCAGTGATACGTTTGCTTCAGGACAAAAGTGGTAAACGTTATAGTAAATGGGTTGAAAAGGACTTAACCACATGTTTAACACTTTTTATAGAGGACACATTAGAGACTATTTAATTACTTTTCGTGTTGCTGGATATAGATTAGTATGGACAAACGCTAGGTTAGGTGCTATAAATATAAAATGGTTAATAATAATAAAGGGGTAGGTGAAAGCTATGCATAGTTATCTTAGAGCAATTGGATTTAGTAATGTAAAGAACCAGTTAGAACTGGACGATTTGATCGAACATATTTTGACTAATCCAACACAAAATAAAATGGTATTTTCGGATGTAAACGCAATATTTGCAGAAATATCAATGGAGTTCGCAGATAATATGGGCTTGGCACTACGCGGAGAATATGATACCGAGGGTAAGTTTAGACTAGAGAGTTATTATCCTTATTTCTTTGGAGATACATTATCTACAAGGGAGGAAATCCTATTTAATAAAAAAGTAGATTACACAGGTTTTACAGGTATGTGTGATGATTTACGTATTGGAGTCTCTCTTATCTTTTATTTACAAAATGTATTGGAGTATATGTCAGTAGACCAAAAGAGTACTAAGTTAAATAATTTTCTTGATGTTAATCTTGCTGCACTATCTATGGATGGAAAAGTTCTACTGGGGATTGAAAAGCAGGAGAATCGAAAAGAAAATGGTATGTATGAGACAAAGCATCGTACTCAGTTAATAGCAGAAGCTAGAAGAGGCAATCAGGATGCAATTGATAGCTTAACTATTGATGATATTGATTTATATGCAATGATCACAAAGCGCTCAAAGACAGAAGATTTATATTCTATTGTTGAGAGTTCTTTTGTTCCATATGGTTCTGAATCTGATAACTATTCCATTATTGGTAATATTGTTGAGTGTAGGTCTATGAAAAACTCAATGACAGAAGAAGAAATTTGCTGGATGTTAGTAGAATGTAATGATTTAATGTTCCCAGTTATTATAAATAGAAAAGACTTGCAGGGAGAGCCTGCGGTTGGAAGACGTTTTAAGGGCGTGATTTGGATGCAGGGAAGCGTTGGATTCAGTGAAATATAGATAAAAAGCTTGAAGGGCTTGTGCACAAGATGCACAGGCCCTTTTTCAATATATAAAAAAGTACATCGGCAAAGAGTATAATCCATTTTTATAAAAAATAGTTTGTATTATAATTAAACTAATTTAGAGATACAGTAATAATTGTTTACATTGGAAGATAGATACAGGATATAAGAGAAAGGCAGGATATATCAATGTATGATATGACGAAGTATCTGAATACGATTGACCAGGTAATAGAAAAGGGACCATACAAAGATAATTGGGCATCATTAACAAAGGTACAAGTTCCATCGTGGTTTCCAAAGGCTAAACTTGGAATTTTTATTCATTGGGGATTATATAGCATTCCTCAAAACAGTAATGAATGGTATTCGAGAAATATGTACATAAAAGGCATGCCAGCATATGAGCATCATATTAAGGCTTATGGAGAGCAGAAAGACTTTGGATACAAAGATTTTATTCCAATGTTTAAAGCAGAAAAGTTTAATCCAAAGGAATGGGCAGATTTAATTGAGGAGTCGGGTGCAAATTATGTGTTTCCAGTTGCAGAACATCATGAAGGATTTCAAATGTATAAAAGTAAGATTTCACATTATAATGCATATGAGATGGGGCCTAAGAGAGATATCTTAGGAGAACTTAAGAAGGAGTTTGAAAGTCGTGGTTTGATTTTTTGTACATCTTCTCATCGGGCAGAGCACTGGTTCTTTATGGGGCATGGAAAAGAATTTGATAGTGATATTAAAGAGCCGTTGGTTCGAGGAGATTTCTACTGGCCAAGTATGCCGGAACCAGATAATATGGATTTATTTTCAAAACCATATCCAACAGAGGAATATTTGCAGGATTGGCTGGTGCGTACTTGTGAGATTATTGATCAGTATCAGCCTAAGGCACTATATTTTGACTGGTGGATTCAACATGATGCATTTAAGCCATACTTAAAGAAATTAGCTGCATACTATTATAACCGTGGCATGGAATGGAACAAGGAAGTTATTATTTGTTATAAATATGATGCCATGGCTTATGGAGCGGGATTAATTGAAGTGGAACGGGGTAAATTTGCAGAGGTAAAACCATTTTACTGGCAGACAGATACATCTGTTGCTCATAATTCCTGGTGTTACACACTTCAGAATGATTATAAGACTGCAAAAGATATTATTTTAGAATTCGTAGATATTGTTAGTAAAAATGGAAATATGTTATTAAATATTGGTCCAAAGGGTGACGGTTCGATTCCAGAGGAAGATGCAAGCATATTAAAAGGACTTGGAGCATGGCTCAAGGTAAATGGAGAAGCATTTTTTGATTCACGAGTGTGGAAAAGGTCAGGAGAGGGTCCTACAAAGACAAAGGAAGGACATTTTTCCGATAATGGTAAATTAGAGTATACAAGTGAAGATATGAGATTTACTGTACGTGAGGATTATTTATACGCAACAGCACTTCAGTATCCCGAGGATGGAAGTATTATAATTACTTCCCTAAAGCGTTTAAAAGATCCAAATCAAGCTGTTTTCCATGGAATGATAAAAGAAGTTGAAGTATTAGGCTTTGAGGAAGAGCCAACTTGGGAAATGACAGAGGGAGGGCTTAAGATTCATACGAATACAGTAGCCTCTGAACTGCCGGTAGTATTTAAAATCCAATTCGCTTAAAAATAAATCAATGAAAACAGAGAGGAGTTTATTATGAAATTTAGTAATGGATGTTGGTTACAAAAAGAAGGTACCGAATGTTTAACACCTGCTGAGGTTTATTTTACAAAGATGAAAGAGAGTGAAGTACAAATTTGTGCTCCTACCCATAAAATCAATCATAGAGGAGATACTCTTGGTGGTGCAAATATTACCCTTAAGATTAGCGCTCCAATGTCAGAGGTTATTCGTGTAAAGGCATATCATTATGCCGGAGTAGCTAAGAATGCTCCAGAATTTGAATTATCCATCGATCCAAATGCAGCAGTGGATGCTGAAGAGACAGAGGATAAAGTAATTGTTCGCAGTGGTTCTTTACGTCTTGAGATTACAAAGGCAAATTGGTTAATGGCTTATTATCGTAATGATGAGTTAATTACAAAATCCGGATTTCGTGATTTAGCTTATATGAAGACGGACTGGAAGGGCGTTGCTTACGATGATGGATTAGAACATGATACGTATATGAGACAGCAGCTTAGCCTTGGTGTTGGCGAATTATTATATGGTTTTGGTGAAAAATTCAGTCCATTTGTTAAGAATGGCCAGACTGTTCAGATTTGGAATAAAGATAGTGGAACTTCTACAGAAGATTCTTATAAGAGCATTCCATTTTATGTGTCTAATAAGGGATATGGTGTCTTTGTAAATAATTCTGGAAAAGTGGAATTTGAAGTTGCCACTGAGAATGTTGCAAAGGTTGAGTTTAGTGTTGTTGGGGAAAGCTTAGATTATTTCTTCTTTAATGGTCCTACCATGAAAGAGGTATTAACTCGTTACACTGATTTAACTGGTAAGCCATCTCTTCCTGCACCTTGGACATTTGGATTATGGTTATCTACCTCATTTACAACAAATTATGATGAAAAGACTGTAAATGAATTTGTTGATGGTATGTTTGAAAGAGGAATTCCTTTAAGAGTATTCCATTTTGACTGTTTCTGGATGAGAGATTTCCATTGGTCTAACTTTATCTGGGATTCTAGAGTATTCCCTGATCCAGTAGGAATGTTAAGCAGATTAAAAGCAAAGGGATTAAAGATTTGCGTTTGGATTAACTCTTATATTGGACAAGAGTCTGAGTTATTTGAAGAGGGTATGGAAAAAGGATATTTTATTAAACGTAAAAATGGTGATGTATGGCAGTGGGATATGTGGCAACCTGGAATGGCAATTGTAGATTTTACTAATCCAGAAGCATATAAATGGTTCCAAGATAAATTAGAGGTATTACTTGATATGGGTGTTGATTGCTTTAAGACTGACTTTGGTGAACGAATTCCTACCGAAGCAAGCTACTACAATGGCGCAGATCCAGTGATGATGCATAATTACTATACATATCTTTATAATAAATGTGTTTATGAATTATTAGAGCGTAAAAAAGGTAAGAAGGATGCAGTTCTTTTCGCAAGAAGTGCAACTGTTGGCGGTCAAAAATTCCCTGTACATTGGGGCGGTGACTGCTGGTCTGATTATGAATCTATGGAACAAAGTTTACGTGGTGGTTTATCTTTAACTATGTCTGGTTTTGGTTATTGGAGCCATGATATTGGTGGATTTGAGAATCAATCAACGGCAGATGTTTACAAACGTTGGGCAGCATTTGGATTATTATCTTCCCATAGCCGTTTACATGGATCTACTTCTTATCGTGTACCTTGGGCTTATGATGATGAGGCTGTTGACGTTGTAAGATTCTTTACCAAATTAAAAGCAAGCATTATGCCTTACCTCTATAAAAATGCAATTGAGACAAGCAAGACAGGCGTACCTACTATGAGAAGCATGGTACTTGAATTTACTGAGGATCCTAATGTTTCTTATATTGATAAACAATATATGTTAGGGGATTCCATTATGGTTGCGCCAATCTTTAATGATCAAAGCATGGCAAAATTCTATTTACCTGAAGGTACCTGGACAAGTTTCTTAACTGGAGATGTTTATGAGGGCGGTAAATGGTACACAGAGAAACATGGTTACTTAAGTATTCCTATGTTAGTAAAAGAAAATAGCATGGTTGCAGTAGGTGGACGTGATGATGTTGCAGATTATGATTATGCAGATCAGTGTTCTCTTAGAATTTATGCATTAAAAGATCAAAAATCAGTAGAAACTGTTGTATATGGTCTTGATAATCAAGTGGAACTTACTGCAAAAGCCGTAAGAAACAAAGATCAGATTACAGTTACTGTTGATACAGATAAGGCTTATCGTATTGTATTGGTAAATGAGAAAATCTCAAGTATCGAAAATGGTACCTTCGTTATGGAAGGTAATAATGCAGTTATTACAGCAAATACATCAGTTGTTACGATTACAGTAAGATGAGTTTCGTTATGAGATAGTGCAGGCTTGGTAGCCAAATACGTTTGACTACCAAGTCTGTTTTGCTATAATGGACATAAGTTTATTTTCGTGAGGTGACTTATGATTCGAAAGATTACAGATCAGGATAAAGAGAGTTATATCAAGTTAGCAAGTGAATTCTATAAAACAGATGCGGTATTGCATGATGTGCCTAGGGAGTATTTTGAAAACACATTTCAGGAGTTAATGAGAAGTGAGACTTATGCAGTGGCATATATTATGGAGTATGAGAAGCAGATTGCTGGATATGCATTACTTGCTAAGACCTTTTCTCAAGAGGCAGGGGGGATGGTTCTTTGGATTGAGGAGCTATATTTACTGGAGAAATATCGAAGTGCAGGACTTGGAAGGGAGTTCTTTGAATTCTTAGAAAAGGAGAAGGATCAGAGTGTAAAACGTATTCGTTTAGAAGTGGAAGATTATAATAAAAGAGCCATTCAGTTATATAAAAGGATGGGATTTAAACCATTAGAATATATTCAGATGATAAAGGAGTAGTAATTTTTTTCTGAACGTTGACTTGACTCGAACTTATCGGTATAATAAATATGTTAGACTTACCACACACACTTATGCATCTATAGCTCAGTTGGATAGAGCGACCGCCTCCTAAGCGGTAGGCCGCTGGTTCGAATCCAGTTAGGTGCAGGAAATTGGAACTGTAAAACAGAAATGTTTTATAGTTCTTTTTTTGTTTAGTAGGAGGTTAGCTAGCATGTTCTTACTAAATAGAGAATGCTTTAGTTTGGATTAAAATAATTTGTCTGATTTTGCGAAATTTTTGTGGTATAATAATTTTAAATTTGAATAGGTAGTAGAGAGGAGACATCATGTTACGAAAGATTGCAAATATATTCTTTACACTTTTTTTTGTAGCATCCATCATTTTTGAACACTATTGTATTCGAGAATGTGGAGATAGTGCATTAATTGTTGTATGCGGCGGTCTTGTTGTAATTATTGCTGCATTTTTATTTATAGATGTCTTAGTTAGTGTCTATACTAGAGAGAGGGATTATATTCTCGAAAAACAAAAAGAGCAGAATGAGGCAGCAGTGAAGGGGCTTAGAGAAGACCTTCAGGAACTTCTAAAATACCAAAAGGCACTTTATGTGGTAGCAAAAAAGAATGAAAAATCAGGTGAAAATTAGGAATGGAGACTCTATGAACTATATTGTAGTTGACTTAGAATGGAACCAAAGTCCTCATGGAAAAGGTACGGAATTAAAAGAGATACCATTTGAAATCATAGAGGTTGGTGCCGTTAAGGTAGATGAAAATAATAAATGCATTAGCGAATTCCATGAATATATCTATCCTACTGTGTACTCCGAACTTCATCATCATACTCAAGAACTTCTGCAAATTGATCGTCAGAGATTAGAGTTAGCTGCACCATTTCCGGATGTAATTAAACGATTTTTTGACTGGTGTGGTGAAGAGTTTATGTTTTGTACGTGGGGAGCCATGGACCTAACAGAATTGCAAAGAAACTTGCGATACTATAACTTAGGTGAGTTGCTAGTGGGACCAATTCGCTTTTATGATATACAGAAATTATTTTCATTACAGTTTGATGATAAAAAGAATGCACATACATTAGAATATGCAGTGGATTATATGAATTTGGAAAAGCATAATTCCTTCCATAGTGCAATCCATGATGCAAGATATACGGTAGAGGTATTTATTCGTTTAGAGCGTGAATTAAGACGTAATTTTTCTATCGATAGTTTTTGTAATCCAAAGACAAAGAATGAGGAAATTTATGTAGTATTTGATACGTATTCTAAGTATATCTCAAGAGAATTTGATACAAAGGAACAGGCAATTGAAGATCGAGATGTAAAGGGAAGTGTTTGCTATCTTTGTGGAAAGAAAGCGGCAAAGAAGATTAAATGGTTCTCCAGCAATACTAAGAATTACTATTGCCTTGCTTACTGCAGAACCCACGGCTATATGAAGGGAAAGATTCGCATGAAGAAGACAGAGACAGGAAAAGTCTATGCAATCAAGGTACTAAAGCTAGTGGATGAAGAGGGGGCAAATGCAATTAAGGATAAGCAGCGACTTCTTCGTATCAAACGTAAAGAGAGACGAAACCGTAAAAGGCCATTATAAAAAGCTAGACAATGTTAATCATTGCCTAGCTTTTTTTGTACTTCTTATATATATTTGTTACGTTATGAGTCTTACGTCTGGAAGCATAATAACGTTTACGTCTTTTATAACGAAGGACACGTAGTGTGATATAAAGTCCGATAATAATAACAACTACAATGCCGAGTAATACTAATACAGTTTTCTTTGTAGCCTTATTGCTAAGTTTAAAGATATCAGTAAGAGAACTAGTAGTGCCATTTTTCTCGACAACCTTTGTCTCTGTCTCTAATCTTGGTACCGTCTTTGTTGTATCATAAATAATATCATTTTCACCAACGGTTACATCATCAAGGGTATAAGTAATCTTACCAATAATGGTAGAAGCATTTGGATCAATGGTTACGTCATTGTAGTAAGAGACTGTTTGTACAACGTCTTCTAGTTTTTTCGTATTCGGGATGACAACCGTATTCTTTCCATTAAGTCGAATTGGTGCTTCGTTACTGTTAAAGAAACTGTTAAAACGAGTGAATAGCTTATCTTCTTTTATGGTTGGAACGGAGTTGTTATCTCCAATATTATAAACGGAATAGTTTTCAAAGAAGAAATCAAATAGACTGATCGTGTCTGTATATACGTTATTTTGTACATAAGAGGACTTTCCTTTTAAAACTACACAGATTAATTCAATACCATCTTTTTTCGCTACGGTAACTAATGTATTTCCAGCGTCACTTGTATAGCCAGTCTTACCACCAATCGCATATTCATAGCCGTATTTTGGAGCGGAGGTAGGATTGATCATCTGATGATGATTGGATAAGTAACGGATTTCCTTACATTTGTTGGTTGGCTGAATCTGATAGCGTTTTGTTCCAGTTACCATACGGAAGTTTTGATTCTTCATTGCTGCTTGCATGATTAACGCCATATCATGAGCAGTTGTATAATGATCCGCCTCATGGAGACCATTTGGATTGTTAAAGTGTGTATTTGTAGCACCAAATTCTTTGGCACGTTCGTTCATCATAGTTGTAAAATTGCTGACACTTCCCGCAACATGAATCGCTACTGCATTAGATACTTCATTGGCAGAAGCTAGCATAACTGCATAGAGGCATTGTTCCATAGTTAATTTCTCACCTACGGTTGCACCAATATGGGTTGCTTGATATTCCATATTATAAAAGCAGTCCTGTGTGAAAGTTACCGTTTCATTTAAAGAGCTGTTTTCTGCAGCTAATAATGTTGTCATAATTTTTGTGATACTCGCAGGATAGCGCTTTTCATCAATATTTTTAGAGTATAGGATGGTTCCGGTACTGGCTTCCATAATGATGGCACTTTCGGCATCAACTTTTGGCCCTTGTGGCCAGGATTTATTTACAGTGGAATTGCTTGCATAAGCAGTATTGGAACATACTAATACAAACAATAAATTTATTATAATAAAGGTTTTTAGATAATTTCGCTTATATTTCATAAAGACTCCTTTGGTCAGCCTTTTGGTTTTCAGTTTAGGCAGTACCTTAATTATAGAGTATTTTTCATAGGCTAGCAATAAAAAAATATAGAAATAGTAAGAATTGTTATACAAAAAAACCACCACAAATTCCTTGTGATGGTTTCTTTGTATTATCCTTTTGCCTGCATACGTTTGATGACTTTTAATCGAGTGAATTCTTCACGTTCCTTTTCTTCTAGAGCATTCTGAATATTCTTAGTAAGACTGGTATACATAGGAATTGTAATGTTCTGAAGAGCATTGGCACGTTTCTGCGTCTTTTTAATGTTATTTGCCAACCGGTATGCAGAGTTCTCAATACTGGATAGCCTTATGGTTAATTCTTTTACCTTGTTAAACTCCTGTGTGGCCCGGTCAAGGGAAACCTTGGTGTTAAAGAAGGCATATGATGGTGTATCCTCACGGTGTTTTGATTCTACCAGTGGGATCTCTGTACCCATAATAGAACGATATTTAATCGAAATGGAATCTTCTACGGGAACGGTCTGCGATAGTTCAGCAACGTTCTTTATGCCCATTTCAATATTAACAGTCTGAAGAGCCTTATATGCCGTACTAAACGTAACATCGATTTCATTTTGTATGCTGGAGGCCTCATCAATCAGCTCCATTAACTCACGAATTAAGATATTACGTTTTTTATCCATCAGTTCAAATCCTTGTTTCGCCAGGGCGAGGGAGTTCTTTGCCAAGATCAGGTTACCTTTGGTAGGAAACATATTTGGATTCATAGAATCCCTCCTTAAGAGTTCTTATTATCTACGACTGGTTCTGTATCATCTTCCTGTTCGGATGTAGTCTCGTCCTCTTTCGCTTCATGATAGTATTTATCAAGAATCTTGGTATCTACACGGTCAAGTTCTTCTCTTGGAAGAATAGAGAGTAAATCCCATCCCAGGTCAAGCGTTTGTTCAATGGTTCTATTTTCATGAATGCTCTGACCAACAAACTCTTGTTCAAAACGAGTACCGAATTTTAAATATTTTTTATCAAGAGCAGAAAGTTCATCTTCACCAATAACGCTTGCTAAGTTCCTTGCATCACCTACATGGGCATAGGCAGAGAAGAGCTGGTTTGACAGGTCATTATGATCTTCTCTTGTATAGCCTTTACCAATACCATCTTTCATCAGACGGGATAAGGATGGTAATACGTTAATTGGAGGATAGATTGCTTTTTGATGCAAACTTCTTTCTAGAACGATCTGGCCTTCTGTAATATATCCGGTTAAGTCAGGAATTGGATGAGTGATATCATCGTTTGGCATTGTTAAGATAGGAATCTGGGTAACAGAACCTGGTTTTCCTGCAACAATGCCGGCACGTTCATAAATGGTTGCTAATTCGCTGTAAAGATATCCAGGATAGCCTTTTCTGGAAGGAATCTCGCCTTTAGAAGAAGATACTTCACGCATTGCTTCGGCAAAGGATGTCATATCGGTTAAGATTACAAGGATATGCATTCCTTTTTCAAAGGCTAAATATTCTGCAGCAGTCAAGGCTACTTTTGGAGTGATTAGACGCTCTACAACAGGATCATTTGCTAAGTTTAAGAACATAGCAACATGGTCGGAAGCGCCGCTTTCTTCGAATGCTCGTCTAAAGTATTCGGCCACATCATATTTAACACCCATAGCTGCAAATACGATTGCAAACTTTTCATCCGTATCTCCGCCAAGGGAAGCCTGGCGTACGATTTGTGCAGCCAGCTGATCATGAGGAAGACCGTTTCCTGAGAAGATTGGAAGTTTTTGACCACGGATTAGTGTTGTAAGTCCATCAATTGCAGAGATACCGGTTCTTATGTAGTTACGAGGATACTCTCTGGCTACTGGATTTAATGGTTGTCCATTGACATCACGTTTATCATCAGAGACGATAGGGCCAAGACCATCCATTGGTTGTCCAAGACCATTAAAGGTACGTCCAAGGATTGCTTCAGATAATGGAATTTCCATTGGATGTCCAGTTAGTTTGGTATGTGTATTCTTAAGAGACATATCATCGGTATTACCAAATACCTGGATGACCGCTTTATCTTTATAGCACTCTACGATACGTCCTAATTTTTTATCTGTTCCATCAACGGTTAGTTCAACGATTTCTTCGAAGGAAGCACCTTGAACACCTTCTAATACTATAAGGGGACCGTTAATCTCACTTAATCCTAAATATTCAATTGACATTAAAGAATCCCTCCTTATGCGTTGGTTGCCATTACATGGTCATAGTACTCATCCACCGCTTTTTTATATTCATCAAATTTTTCTAACTCATCGTTTGCCACATCATATTTAATGGAAATGATCTTTTCAAAAATGTCATTTTCACGAAGAATACGCATTGGCATGCCTTGGTTTACGAGGTCTTTGCTCTTTTCATACAGATACATAATAATTTCCATCATCTTAAGCTGTTTATCCATTGGAACATAAGTATCGGATGGATGGAAGGCATTCTGCTGTACGAAGCCAAGACGAATAACTCGGGCAATCTCTAAGGTTAATTTCTGATCATCTGGAAGTACGTCAGAACCAATTAACTTAACAATTTCATTCAATTGATTTTCCTGTGTCAGAATGCTAATCATTTGATTTCTTAACTGTATAAAGTCAGAGCCGACATTCTTGGTATACCATGGTGCTAGGTCTGAAATATATTCAGAATAGCTTGTTAACCAGTTGATTGCTGGGAAGTGCCTTGCATAGGCAAGTGCTTTATCAAGTGCCCAGAAACAACGTACGAAACGTTTGGTATTCTGAGTGACTGGTTCAGAGAAGTCACCACCTTGTGGAGATACGGCACCGATAATAGAAACACTTCCTTCACTGCCATTTAAGTTTTGCATAAAGCCGGCACGTTCATAAAAGGCAGATAGTCTGGATGCCAAGTAAGCAGGGAAGCCTTCTTCAGCAGGCATTTCTTCTAGACGTCCGGATAATTCACGTAATGCCTCTGCCCAACGGGAAGTGGAGTCAGCCATAATTGCTACATGATATCCCATATCTCTATAATACTCAGCTAAAGTGATACCAGTGTAGATGCTGGCTTCACGGGCAGCTACTGGCATATTGGAAGTATTGGCAATCAAAGTAGTTCGATCTAATAGAGGATTTCCCGATTTTGGATCGACTAATTTTGAGAACTCCTCCAATACATCAGTCATTTCATTTCCACGTTCACCACATCCTATGTAAACGATAATATCTGCATCACACCATTTTGCCAGCTGATGCTGTGTCATTGTCTTACCAGTACCAAATCCACCAGGAATAGCAGCAGTACCGCCTTTGGCAATTGGAAACAGGGTATCAATGATACGTTGTCCTGTTAGAAGTGGACGATCGGCTGCAAAACGTTTGGCTGTTGGTCTTGGAATACGAATTGGCCAACGTTGCATTAAAGAGAGTTCCTGTTCTTCCCCTTTTGCGTTTGTAATGGTTACAAGTGGATCTAGAATGGTATAGGAACCATCTTTTTTCACTTTAGTAACCGTTCCCTCTACATTTGGAGGAACCATGGATTTATGTAAGATGGCCGGGGATTCTTGAGTTTCAGCAATAATAGTGCCGCCATACACCTTGTCTCCAGGTTTTACTGTAATGTGAACATCCCATTTTTTTGTTTCATCAAGACTTGTAACGTTAACTCCTTTTGGAATAAATTCACCATTACGTTTTGCAATTTCATTTAATGGTCGTTGAATACCATCAAAGATACTGCTGATAATGCCAGGTGCTAGTACGACAGACATCTGCTGTCCAGTACCATATACTATTTCATCTGGTTTTAATCCAGTTGTTTCTTCGAATACTTGAATTGTTGTCAGGTCTTTGGTTAGTCCGATGACTTCACCAACCAGGCGATTATGTCCAACGTAAACCATTTCTGACATACGAAATCCAGTATTTCCTTTTATGGTTACAACTGGTCCATTTATTCCATAAATTTGACCTGTTATTTGCATAATGGAGCAAACCTCCTTAATTAGAATTGAAAGTTTTCTTTTTCTTCTGCTAGTTTGGTAACAAAGGAATTATCAATCAATATATTTTTTTCGTGGATGACAGCACGAGTGCCGCCTTTAAAATCAATGGTACTAATTGTTAGCTGGGCTCCACTTTTCTTCTCTAACATTTCTTTTTTAGACGCGTCAGATGAATTGATATAAATGATAATTTCTTCATCCTTTCCAAAGTCTTTGGCAGATTTAATTTCGCGAACAAGTAACTCATCATAAGCAGATGTCTTCATAAATGCATCTAATTTAGCTGTGACATCTTTGAATAAGGAGTCTTTTAGTTCATCTTTCTTTTCACTTAACTGTCTACGAATATTAATTGCTTCGGAAGAGAGTTGTTTATTCTTTTCACGAGCAACATTGTCCGTTTCATTTTTTATGGTTAGAGCTTGATGCTCCAACATTTCGGCTTTACGGTCCTCGTACATTTTGGCAAGCTGCTCTTTGTATTCTTCAAGGATCTTAGCGCTTTGGGTGGTAGCATCATCTATGACAGACTTGTAAAAGTGATCAAGTTTTACATCTAATTTCATGTCCTAGTTCACGTCCTTTCGCTATAGTTTTAAACCGATGGCTTCACTGACATACGAGGTGATAAAGTCGGGATTACGACCAGTTCCGTGGCGGTCAGGTATTTCAACGATTAAAGGTAATCGACGATTTAATTTTATTTCATTTATGATGTCTGGGAATTCGCTGCTTAGCTTTTCTGTAATCAGTACGATTCCAATCTCTTTATTTTCCATTACCTTTTCTAGCTGTTGTCTTAGGTGCTTCTTTGAATGGATGACGACACCATCGACACCAGCCAGACGCATTCCAGTATATGTATCAACATTATCGCTGATTAAATACATTTGCATCAGATCACCTACTTTATCTATTTAAATAACATTACAAGGGAGATTAATAATCCGTATAATGCAATACCTTCTGCAAGAGCTACGAAGATAAGGGCTTTACCCATAATGGTTTGATCTTCGCTTAATGCACCAAGGGCTGCGCTGGCAGCAGAAGCTACGGCAATACCACCACCGATACAAGAAAGGCCGGTAGATAATGCAGCACCAAGGTATTTCCATCCCTCTGCAGAGGAAGCTACGGCAGCAGCATCAGAAGCTGCAAAAGCTTTTCCACTGAACATTAATACATCTGCAATAACGATAGTTCCAAAGAATAATACAGCATTTGAAATAACTGCAATTTTAAAGTTTCCTTTTTTCTTTTCACTGATTGCAAAGTAACCAAAAGGAATGATAATACTTAATACTAAAGCGGCAACCAATACTAATTTAAATGATGTTAACATAATAAATTCCTCCTTAAAATAACTTAGTAATTTATATTATTTGCTTTGTTGAAATGATTTGAACTCTTTTCCTGTACCACGGTAGAAACGTCCAAAGATTTCATAGTACTCAAGACGAAGTACTTGGATACCTACAACCAGCCCTTCCATACCGGCAACGATGATATTACCGATTACGATTACGATCCAGTTAGGACTGCCACCTTCGGCACCGGCTAATAATAATACGACACTCATCATACCGGCATGGGATAAGGCAAATGCGCCAACACGCAAGTAAGAGACGGTATTTGTAGCATAGGATAATAGGATATCAAATAGTTCTACAATTGCTTCAATCACAAACATGGCTTTTCCTTCAGGGAACTCTTGTTTCTTATGTTCAATCAATTTTGTAAGTGGTTCTTTGAAGAACATTGTAATGAGTGGAATGCCAAGGATTAAGGCAATAATGATGGTTGCTGGAAGCACATGGCCTAATACAGCAGCACCAATACAAGCAATACCGCCACCATAGAAAATCAGACCGGCAATACCATTTTGATCAAATAATAGTCGATCATAATCTTTTTGCCTGATGGAGTTAATGATATTAAGAATAATTGCTACTAAGATCATAACGACACCAAGGCAGACGGAGATGATTAAGATTGACATTACATTATCCATTGGCTTCATCCAGAATCCTTTGATTACATTCTCAAAACCAAAGAACGATCCATAGGCAAAACCAAAGATAACAGAGAAAATACCTGCGACAGATATAATGCCCGCGATATCCATATGTTTTTTCTTATAAAGAAGGAAACCGCCAATGACTAAACATAATCCTTGCCCTACATCACCGAACATGGCACCAAAGAGGAAAGAATAGGTCAGTGCGACTAATAGTGTAGGGTCAAATTCATTGTAGGCAGGTAATCCATACATTTTTACAAATAGTTCAAATGGACGAAGAAGCGAGAAGTTCTTTAACTTCGTTGGAGGCTTCATAGTCCCTTGTGTAACGGAGGTGTCCGTAATTACAAATACTAAAGAATCATTGGAGATTTCCTTTATAAAGTGTTTACAATCCTCAGTAGACATCCAGCCACATAAAATATAAAAGGTTGCATTTTCAGAATTCTTATTAGTAATTGCAGCCATTTTTCTTATATCAAAGTTTTTTGAGTGTGTGCTTAATATGTTATAGGCATCTAGCAGTTCGCCGGAATGCTTGCTTATGTATTCATTTATCTTTTTGTAGATTTCTTTTATTTCATCTAGGATGGTATCTAAGGATGTATTCATCTTTTGATAGGATTCTTCGGGTGTACCTTCATATTCATCACTTAAGAAAATTCGTTCAAAGTGTAAGGAGGAGTAAATCGCATCGACCTCATCTTTTGAGGAATCTGGTACGAAATATACACCCCAGATATAGTCTTTATCATTAAAGCATTCATAAAATACAGTATTTAAGTTATCATAGATGTATTTTGAAAATTTATCAAAATACTCATGTGATATTCGTCCAAATCGAAACTTGATAAACCGGAAATGAAGAATTTTTCGTAAGTCATAATTCAATAAACGAAATGGTTCAATCTTTTGAAGAAGTTCCCTCATATGATTTCGTTCATTCTTAAGAGTACGTTTTTCATTATTATATTTGTTTAATTCTGTTGTCATATCCGTAATAACTTGAATTGCTTCTTCAACAGAAATTAAGTTATCACCAGGCGTAGCATCTTGAGGAACTTTTTTAATAAGTTCGCTGGCTTTTCCTAAGACTTCCTTATAAGGGTTGGTCTCAACAAAAGGACTTAAGTCAGTAACGCCAGATAATTCGGTTAGGGCATTTTCAAGATGGATCTCATATTTGCTAAGATATGTGTTTACCACACGGTCGATATCTGTCTTTGGACCTGTTATGTTGATAAACTGCATTTTCTCTATCACAGTTAGCACCTCCCGCTTGCTAGATCAATTAATCCTTTTAATGTTTTAGATATTGCATCGTCTGACTCGGTTCAAGTTTATAACGAATGCATTCCAGAGCAGTGGTTAATAAATCTAGTTCTAATTCTTTTTCATACATGAATCGTAAGACTGGAGCCATCGATGTCGAAAATTTTTTACTTAATGATTTATATAGTGCTTGATAGCTTTGATTATAAAGTCTTTCAATTGTTAAATCTTGAAAGCTTTGATTTAATTTGGCGTAGTAGGTTGATTGCATAATCTTTAGAAACTCATCAGTAGAAACGGCTTCTACCAATAACTTGATCTCATCCTTTTTTAGCTTATAGTGAATCGGGATGATACTTGCTAATATTTTTGTGGAGTCGATATCGAAATATTTTTTCGAACGATAAATCCAAGTGAGATTTAGCAAGTCTGACTGCACTCCATATAACTCAGTAGCAATTTTACGATTGGACCCTGTTAAGATTCGATCCTTAAGCTTCCATGCTTTTGTAAAGTAGTAGATGTCTAATTGGACTTCATAATCTCTTAGTGTGACATGGCTGGTTGCTTGAAGGCGTTTAAATAAATCATAATATTGGGTTCCTTGTAAATTATTAATGAATTCATCGATTGTCTTGGAAGCAGCTAATTCTTTTACCTTTAAGTCAGAGTGGCTTTTAAAGAACTCTTCAAAAAGTAATAAATTATAATCCTCTTTTTCATTAAAAACCATTTGTAAAAGAGACTTTACAATGTTTACTTCAAAACGAAAGAAAATGAAGGATAAGCCTTTTCGCTGTTCTTGGTTAGCAAATTTATATAGTTTAGTAAATTCAAGCAGACTTGCGTTGTATAGTAGCTGCTCAATTTCCGCTCTATGTAATTTGCTTTCATCGCAGTTATTAAATACAACGGCATAACTTTTATTTCCTTTTAAGTAATTTACAAAGTCAGAAGTCGTATCTAGGCTGGCTATTTTCTCATAATCGTCATCGGTTAAAAGATTGCTTTCTAAAGCTTTCACTTTGGCGAGAATGCCACTATAACTTAATAAGCTCGTTGACATGATTACCTCCTTTCTGAATTGTAAAAATTCAAAGAAATTAGAAGTTTATACTTCAATAATTTTTGTAAATACCTTGTTGACCAAAGTATCATGGTCTTTATCAAATGTTTGCTGGAGCGAGGATATCTGTTGTTTGCAATCGGAGATAAGCGTTAGACGTTCTTTTTCAATATCTTGTTCCATTTCCTTTTGCATGGTATCAATTTGAGATACTGTATCCGCCTTGATATCGCTGTCCAGTTTAGCAAGGTCTTTGTTAAGTTGCTCATAAAGCTGTTGCTTTTGATCTTGTGTCCGATCAAGAATTGTTGTTGCTTTATCTTCAATCTCAGACAATACATTAATGACCTTTTCCATATGCGACCTCCTATCAGATAGTAGTTGTGTAAAAATACACACTAAATAATACACCTTTACATGAAAAAAGCGATAGAAATTATGGCGTACCTGTTATCCTATCTACGACAAATTTAGTTAGAAATTTAAGATTTTTTCAAAAAACATCAATAAAATACTAAAAATTTCCAACATGGTTATATTATAATTTTATTGATTGCAAAATGCTAGTAGTTTATAAAAATTTAAAGTTTGACGAGACCCATGTATCTCCGTATAATCAACTATGTATAATTTATTGTTTAGTAACTTAGGAATTTTACAATAATAATAGTTAGAGCAGATAGAAAGATTCTAAAGGAGAACATATAGAATGAGACTCAGAAATGTTAAGGGTTCCAGAGAAAAAATTGAAGGCAGTGCTTTTGTTATCCAAGAACCAAAAGAATATAGAGGAAAATGGAATGCAGTATTCAAAAATGATAATCCAATCCATATTGAAATCGGAATGGGCAAGGGACAATTTATTTCCACACTTGCATCCCAAAATCCTGATATTAATTACATCGGAATTGAAAAATTCTCAAGTGTATTAGTACGTGCAATTGAAAAACAAGACGAATTACAACTTCCAAACTTATTCTTAATCCGTATGGATGCAGAAGAACTTGAAGAAGTATTCGCAGAGGGTGAAGTTACAAGAATTTATCTTAATTTCTCCGATCCATGGCCAAAAGACCGCCATGCAAAACGTCGTTTAACTTCAAGACAGTTCTTTGCAAGATACGATAAAGTATTAAAAGAAGATGGAAGAGTAATCTTTAAGACAGATAACCGTATCCTATTTGACTTCTCGTTAGAAGAAGTGGTAGAAGCGGGCTGGATTTTAGAAAATCATACATTTGATCTTCATAACAGTGAATATGTAGAAGGAAATGTAATGACAGAATACGAAGAGAAGTTTTCTTCTCTAGGTACGCCAATAAATCGTTTAGTTGCATACCGTGAAAAATAAAATATTATAAGACCGGATTGTAATCATTGAACCTTAAGTATAATATTATAATATGTAGTACTTAAATAAGGAGATAATGACATGGCAAATATTAAAGGCAAGATTTCTAGAAAGTTTAATGCTAATGTTGATTTAAATAGAAAGGCATTAAGTTTGAAGAGAGCTTGGGATGAGGTTGCCACATTACTTCGTGTCAATGAAAATAAACCAAATAACAAGTAATGACAAGGAGGAGTATCATGGCATTTGTATTTACAGGTGAAAACTTTCAAAATGAAGCAGTTAACTCTGAAAAATTAACAGTAGTTGATTTTTATGCAGACTGGTGTGGACCATGTAAGATGATGGCACCTATCTTAGAAAACTTAGCAGAAGAGATGCAGGAACAAGCAAAGATTGGTAAGATTAATGTGGACCATGCACCAGAAGTTGCAAGAAATTATGGAGTTATGAATATTCCTACAATTCTTTTCTTAAAGGGCGGTTCCGTGGTTGAAAAAATCGTCGGAGTTGTTCCAAGGGAAACGTTAGTAGAGAAAATTATTGCTCACGCACATAAATAAAAAAAAGGTGTCGCTTACGCGACACCTTTTTTTTATTTATCTAAAGAAGTCATTAGGAATTTTCCTTAATTGTAACACCTTTTTTATTAAGTCGACGATTGATTGCCTTGTTTAATAGATAAGCGATTACAGCTACCACAGGAACACCAATAAACATACCGAATACGCCGAAGTACGCACCGCCAACAGTAATACCAAAGATTACCCATAAAGGAGTAAGGCCAGTTGATCCCCCTAAAATCTTAGGTCCTAGATATAATCCGTCAAATTGTTGTAATCCAAAGATCATGATTGTGAAAATTAATGCTTGGATTGGATTGATGAATAAATAGATGATTACCCCAGGTACCGCTCCGATAAATGGTCCAAAGTATGGGATCATATTAGTAATTCCTACGATTACGCTTAATAGGATGGCATAATCCAGCTTTAGGATATTCATAACGATAAAGCAGATAATACCGATAATCAGTGAGTCAATAGATTTACCGATAATGAATTTACTAAAAATGGAGTTACATTCGCGAATTGTCTGTAGGAATTCGGTAGCGCTGTCTCTTGAGAATAGGCAAAAGACAGTACGTTTTGCATTATAACTTAATGCGTTCTTATCTGCTAACATATAGCAGCTGATTACGATTGCTAATACAATATTAATCAATGTTTTTACAATGGATACAGAAATGGATAGTACATTGCTGAGTACGTTTGTTCCATAAGTAAATACATGAGGAATATATTCATTGATCTTTTCACCAATCTTATCAAATTCCACTCCAGGGAACTTGGCTTGAAGATTATTTACAATGGTAGTGATCTCTTTTTCGATATCCTTTATATTAATAGAGCTGTAATTCTTCTCAATATCTTTTGCAGTATTGATTAGTTCAGGTGTAATGTAAAGGATCGTAATGGTAATAAAAGCGATTACAACAAGATAAGAAATGGCGATACTAGTCATTTTGCGTCCCTTTACAAACTTATCTTTAAAGATATAGCCTTTCAACATAGAGTCAATCCATTTTACAAATGGATTTAAAATATAAGCAATGAAGAAAGCAATAATAAATGGACGAAGTGTGCCTAGAATCGTATTAAATTTTGTGAGTACCTCATTCCAATGGGTAATTCCCATAAAAATTAGAGTTCCAAGTGCTACAAATAATAAGCCATATATAACAACTGTAAAATACTTTTTATTAGGAACGAATTTCCAATCATTATTTTCTTGTGTAGCAGATATATCAATTTCAATAGTGCTATCTGAAGTTTCGTCTGTAATAATTGTGTCCATTGTTACGTTATCTTTGGTTGAGTTGTTTTTTACATCAGTAGTTGTATTCGTTACTTTTCTGAGCCGTGGCATTTTACCTCTTATTGATTTTGACATTGTAATCTCCTATTTATACGTTATAAAGTGATTATATCGGTTATTATTTTGTTATTCAATGGATATAGTCAATATTTGTGTAAAAAGTGAGTAATGAGAATAGTGGAAGAATACTATTTATGAATACAATGCGAATTTAAACAAATAAATAAAAAAAAGGGGTTGATTTTTAAAATATTATGATTTATAATAATTCTTGCGTAAAACAAATAGCAAAAACTTAATAACATGCGCTTCTAGCTCAGTTGGTAGAGCACCTGACTCTTAATCAGGGTGTCCAGGGTTCGAACCCCTGGAGGCGCACTAGAAAAGTCTTATGATTTAGGAAAAGCCTAGGTTGTAGGGCTTTTATTTTTTTGTCTAAAACTATGTTTTAGACAAAAAAACGCTCCGTGGGATGTGCATGGGCACCAAAAGGAAATTTCTGCCCTTAAGGGGCAGAAGTGCCCAGCACCGAAAAGTCCAAGAGACTTTTCGATACAAAAAACTATATTTTAGACAAAAAAACGCTTCGACACAAAGACCTCACTTTACATAAGGACAAAAATACAGTAATATAAAACTAAATATTTGTTATAAAACAAAAATCATATTATAAATAATAGGATGAGGTTGATATTATGGATAAGAGAAGAGTATTTTTAGCAATTCGAAACTTAGTAGACTATGGCTTAATGAATGGCTTATTACAGAAAGAAGATGAAGTATATACAATCAATCAACTGTTAGAGGTATTACAGATGGATGAGTATAGAGAGCCAGAAGCATCAAAAGATGATATGGAATTAGAAGAAATCTTAGGAATATTACTAGATTATGCAGTTGAACAAAAGCTCATTGAGGACTCCATTGTACATAAGGATTTGTTTGATACAAAGCTGATGAATGTACTAATGCCAAAGCCAAGTGAAGTTATCCATAATTTTAAGGAGCGCTATAAAAAGAGTCCTAAAGAAGCAACGGATTACTATTATAAACTTAGCAAGGACTCCGATTATATAAGAAGATATCGTGTGAAAAAAGACGAAAAATGGGTAGTTGATACCGCATATGGTCCGTTAGATATTACGATTAATTTATCAAAACCTGAAAAAGATCCAAAGGCGATTGCCGCAGCCAAACTAATGAAGCAAAGTAGTTATCCTCTTTGTTTATTATGTGCAGAAAATGAAGGTTATGCAGGAAGAGCAAATCATCCGGCAAGACAAAATCATAGAATTATGCCACTTACTTTAGGTGGTGAGGACTGGTGTATGCAGTATTCTCCTTATGTTTATTACAATGAACATTGTATTATTTTTGACCGACATCATGTTCCAATGGCAATTACAAGAGAGACATTTGAAAAAGAGCTTGAATTTATTGAACAGTTTCCACATTATATGGTGGGCTCCAATGCAGACTTACCAATCGTAGGTGGTTCCATCCTTACTCATAATCATTTCCAAGGAGGAAATTATGAATTTGCAATGGCCAAAGCAAAAGTATTTGGACAAGTTGTAATCTCTGGTTTTGAAGATTGTAAGGCAGGAATGGTGGAATGGCCAATGTCTGTAATCCGAATTAGTTCAGAAAATAAAGATCGCCTTCTTGAACTTGCTGATCATATTTTAAAGAGCTGGAGAGCATACAGTGATGAGGAAGCATTTATTTTTGCAGAAACAAATGGAGAGCCTCATAATACAATTACTCCAATTGCGAGAAAGCGTGGAGATGAATTTGAATTAGATCTTGTTCTTCGTAATAATATTACAACAAAAGAGCATCCATTTGGTGTATATCATCCTCATGAAGAACTTCATCATATTAAGAAGGAAAATATCGGTCTAATCGAGGTAATGGGACTTGCAATCTTACCATCTCGTTTGAAAGAGGAGTTACGAATTCTAGGCGAATATATGGTAGAAGGAAAAGACATTACGGAAAATAAAACAATTGAAAAGCATGCTGCATGGGCAAATGAACTTATGAAGAAATATGATTCTATTTCCAAGGACAATGTAAAAGAAATTCTTCAAAAAGAAGTAGGCATTGTATTCTTAAAGGTATTAGAACATGCTGGTGTCTATAAACAGGATGCATTTGGACGAGAACATTTTATGAAGTTTATGAATAGCTTGTAAGAAAAACTATTACTTGCGTGATTTTATCGTGTTTCCTATAATAAAGAAAACAGGATAGGGGAACGAAGGTATGAATAAGTATAGAAGACGCTTGCTAGCCATTGTGACATCCATGATGATGCTAGTGTTAGCAGGCTGTACAGCAGTGAATGAACAAAATGTACAGTCATCACAAAGCCCTTTAAATGTAGTAGAAGCTACAGATAATGCATCTACTACGCAAAAGGTGACAAAAGAACCGCAAAAGACCACACAACAACCACAAAAAGTTACAGAACTGCCAAAGAAGGAGACTTCAGATAGTTCAGCATCGAACCTTGAAGTACATTTTATTGATGTTGGGCAAGGAGACTGCATTCTTTTAAGATCGGATAATCAGACGATGTTAATTGATGCCGGAGACAATAATTATGGCAAAGGCGTTGTCACATATCTAAGTAATCTTGGTATTAAAAAGCTAGATTATTTAGTAGGCACACATCCAGATGCAGATCACATTGGTGGGCTTGATAATGTAATCTCAAGTCTTGATATCGGAAAAATCTACATGCCAAAGAAACAAAGCAATACAAAGACATTTGAAGATGTATTAACTGCCATTGCAAAGAAGGGGCTTAAAGTATCTTCTCCCAAAGTGGGGGATACATTTACATTAGGAAGTGCTAATATTTCCGTATTAGGTCCAATCAACACGTATGAGGATAACAATAATAATTCTATTGTATTAAAAGTAACCCATGGAAAGAATTCATTCTTATTGACAGGAGATGCCGAGTTAGAAGCTGAGGAGGATATGGTAGCATCTGGTGAGGACTTATCTGCAACTGTCTTAAAGGTTGGTCATCATGGAAGCCATTCTTCTACTTCAAGATCTTTATTAGATAAGGTAAATCCAACCTATGCAGTAATTAGCTGTGGGGTGGATAATAAATATGGACACCCCCATACAGAGACCATGACTTATCTTAAGAGATATAATGTAACTGTTTACCGTACAGATCAGCAGAAGACAATTGTTATGACTTCGGATGGAAAGAAGATTACGACAAAGACTGGTGAGCCAAGCGTAGCAGCAAGTAAAAGCTATTCTAGCAGTTCATCGGGTAGTTATTCGGATAAAAACTCAGTAAGTAACAAGAAGGATCCTATACCAACCAAAGCACCGGTGAGTGGATCTTATATTGGAAATACGAATACGAAGAAATTCCATAATGCAGATTGCAGCTCTTTACCAAAAAAGGAAAATCAGATTATGTTTTCTTCAAGGGAAGAGGCAATCGCGGCAGGCTATGAACCATGTAAACGATGTAATCCATAAGGGAGGCGTTGTTATGAAACAAGTATATATCGTAGATCGTTTTGAAGAGGATTATGTAGTCTGTGAAGATAAAGTAAAGCAGATGCATGATTTTAAAAGAAGTGAATTTCCTAAGGATTTAAAGGTTGGTGATGTAGTCATCTTAACGGACAATAGATTTATCATTGACCAGGAAGAGACAGCAAGTCGAGCAGAAAAGATAAAATCTTTAATGGACTCATTGTGGGAAGATTAATAAATAAGAGAAGGAGCATCTTAGGCAATACAGTATTGTGTTGCTTAAGGCTCCTTTTTCTTTTTTGTTTACCTTGATAGTAGTCTTTAAATTTTATATAATTGGTATAGTATGGAAACGAAAAGAAAGTCTTTATGCAAAAATAAACTCATAGGAGATAGAGATATGTTAAAAGAAAATACTGTAGAATTCATTGCACAGGAGGTAAAAAAGGCAATCAAGGGTAAAGATGATGTCATTGAAAGTGTACTAACTGCAATTTTAGCAAAAGGCCATATTTTAATTGAAGATATTCCCGGAGTAGGAAAGACCACATTAGCTCTTGCCTTTTCTAAAGTAATGGATTTAGATTATAAACGTATGCAGTTTACACCAGATGTACTTCCAACGGATGTTGTTGGATTTAGCGTACTTACAAAACAAAACACATTTGAGTATAAGCCAGGTGCAGTCCTTTGTAATTTATTTTTAGCAGATGAAATTAATCGTACCTCATCAAAGACACAGTCCGCATTGCTAGAAGTAATGGAAGAGGGCAGTGTAACTGTTGATGGCGTTACAAGAGAAGTGCCAAATCCATTTGTTGTTATTGCAACTCAGAATCCGGTAGGAAGTGTTGGTACACAGATGTTGCCAGAATCTCAGTTAGATCGTTTTATGGTGCGTTTATCTATGGGATATCCAGATATTAATCAGGAAATTAGCATCTTAAAGGGAAAACAGGATGGTGATCCATTAAAGTTAGTAGATCAGATTGTGACGACACAAGATATTATTACCATGCAGGAAGAAGTAACGAAAATATTTGTTCATGATGTACTTTATGCCTATATTGCCGCACTTGTAGCTGCAACAAGAAATCATCCAATGATTACATTAGGGGTAAGTCCTCGTGGAAGTATTGCTTTGACAAAGATGGCAAAGGCACGTGCCTATGTGAAAAATCGTGATTATGTAATTCCGGAAGATATCACGTCAGTATTCTTAAGCGTAGTTGGACATCGTCTAGTACTAAATCCAAAGGCAAAAGTGAATCATGTAAGTGTTGAGGATGTAGTGGGACAAATCTTATCACAAGTATCATCCCCAAAGCTATAGTGCATACGGTGGATAACAAGAAAGGATTCTGTAATTAATGTGGATAAATAAATTGATATATCTAGCGTTACTTTTATACGCGGGAATACTGGCATTATTATATACCAATGTCCAAAGCTTATATGCATTTGTTATTCTATTATGCTTTGGAGTATTGCAGGTAATCATAGTCATGTATTTAAAGAAAAGAATTACAGTGGGGTTAAGTGTACACTCTCCTTCTGTAAATAAAAATGAACCAATTAAGGTCAGCATCACCATAAATAATCAGGCCATCATACCTGTTTCCTGTGCAAGGATTATTGTTTCTTATGAGAATAGTTATGAGCATTTGAAACAGTATCAGACATTTAATCTTAATTCGAATTCAAAAAGTACAAATACCATTAATTTCACCCTATCTTCAATACATAGCGGTACCATACAAGTGGGGCTTAAGAAAGTAATGGTATATGATTTTCTAAGGCTTTTTCACCGCAATTATAACAGTACACATCAAGTAACAGTTAAGATATTTCCTGATGTCTGTATAATGGAAAGTGAAGTTCCTATTGTAAATAATGATTTGCTAGACAGCGAGGTATTTTCAAAAACGAAAAGTGGAGATGATCCTTCCGAAGTATTTGATATTCGAGAATATAAAGAGGGAGATAAAATTCACCGCATTCACTGGAAGTTGTCCAGTAAGCGTGATGTCATTATGGTAAAAGAATATAGTCTTCCTGTTTCCTGTTCGGTAGGAATTTTAGTAAATCTAACAAGACCAGAGACAGAAGAGGACAGGTTATCCTATTATGATGCTATTTTATCAACGGTTGCCAGTATCTCTTATCAGCTTACGACAAATGAGCAGAGTCATTATATTGCATGGTATGAGGCAAAGAGAGAGAGCTATGTAAGCATTCCGGTAAATGATCTGGATGAGGTGTATAGTGCAATTTACGGACTATTAGAGGCAGGAACAGAGACTGGACGTGACACGATACTTAAAATGCATTATGAGTTAGGCGATCTTAGTCAGACAGGAAAGATTTATTATGTTAGTGGTACTTTGAATAATGAGGAAATTGAACAGCTAGAGACCTTATATGAAAATGTACAGGTAGAAGTTGTTAGTGTAATTCCCAATAATAATACAGTAGCGGACTATGCGGAAACAACTATGGGGAATATTTCATATCAGTTTATCCAGGTTGCAAATTATAGAGAGAGTATTGA
Source organism: bacterium (assembly GCA_030539495.1). Lineage (GTDB taxonomy): Bacteria > Bacillota > Clostridia > Lachnospirales > Lachnospiraceae > KM106-2. The sequence goes on from JAUNRX010000001.1 coordinate 47,597, forward strand.
AGCACTGCAATTGTAAGTAAGGAGAAAGTATGATTAAGTCAAGTTGTAAGAATGGGATTACAGTGGAAAAAGACATTGAACTTGTTATGAAAAATACAGGAGCTACACCATGGTACTATTATCTATTACAGTTTTTATTTCTAAGCACGTTATGTGCAAGCATTGCATTTTGTTTCTTTTCAGGGTTAGAAATATCTGTAGCCAATGGAATGGTTGTATTAGTACTGGCAGTTTTTGTAGCACTATTCATGGTGTTGTTTTCCTTTCAATCCGTTTTAAAATATACAGGATTACTCACATTATTTTTATATGTTATGTTTGGCTATATAAATTTGGAGCGATTACAAGAGGGCTCTGCGCAGATTTATAATACCTTCATTGGACTTTATAATGAGTACTTTAATAGCAGCTCTGCAAAGATAGTAGTCAGCCATAGTGAATATAGGGATACAGAGCAGTTCTTTGTATTATTTATTATGTTTTTAATCGTAGCAGTCGTGTGCTATACGGCTATGTTTGGTAAGACCATGTTTTTCTATATTCTTACCACTATTCCGGCTGTATTTTTATGTTTTATTATTGGATATACACCAGAGTTATGGTCTTATATACTGTATATCTCAGGAACACTTGCACTGTTTGCCAGTGTAATTAGTGAACGATATGGTCTATTTTCTAAAGTCAACCGGAGAAAAAGGGTATCCTTGACCGTAATGTTTCTTGAGCGAACAAGGGTAAAGATTCAGATGATTTGTGCGATTATATTATCTTGCATGATTGCTATTATCTATATTAGCTATTCTCCAGAGAAGTATGAGAAGGAGTTTGATGCAAAGCAGGTAAGGACAGATCTTCAGGATAAGATTAAGAGTCTGACTTCAAGTGACCTGTTAAAGGATACTTTTTTTAATAAAATGGCCGATAATATTGCAGAAGAAAGAGGAAACAGCGGATTAAGTAACGGCAGACTTGGAACAATCGGAAAGATTACATATGCCAATAAGACTGCGCTGATCGTAAGAACGACTGCCACTAATAAAGAGGGATTTTATTTAAAAGGATATGTAGGGGAGCGTTATGAAGGAAATCGATGGACAACCCTTACCAAAACAGACCAAAGAGAAGTAAGAAAGTTAAACGAAAGTTTAAGTGCCATCTCAGATGTGGAACAGCTTCCTAGTCAATTCTCTTCTGTTTATCAAAGTTCCATTTATCGATATTATCCACTCAGTGTATATGAAATGGAAGTTGAAAATAAATCAGCAGACAGCTCCTGTGATTATGTGCCTTATAATTATACTATGGGATATAACCTAGACAATGGAAAAGTGAAGACAGGCAGTACTAGGTATGAATACTATTATTATGAGATACCGGAAATAGAGCCGGGATTATCTTATGATGAGATGTTCTTTAAATATTGTAAGTTTAATTCGGTGCTTCAGTTAAATACATTAAATGCAAGTATTTTTAGTAAGTATTTAGGATATGAATTAAACTTTGAAAATATGGAACAGGCATTGTCTGATATTCAGAAGAACGAGGATTTCGATGTAGGTTACAAGCTATCGGAATTTGATAAAAGCATTAAAGAAAATCAGAATAAGGACGTAAGAGTATTTACAGTAGATAGTTCAGATCCGGATATGGTATTGGGAGATGTCATTTATATGAACAACTATGCAGCAGATGAAAATGCATATTTCAATTTGGTAAAGGATATTTATACAAAATTACCAGATACCGGACTTGAGCAGGTAAAAGATCTCATAAAGGATAAGAAAGTTGATTTATCTTTGGTAGATACAAAACATACTGGATATAAGACAATGGATCAGGTAGACAGTACCGAGTATGCAAGAAAAGTGTATGATCTATATAGCAGCAGGGATATTGATACACAGAAGTTATTGTCAGCTTCCTTTACTTATGATGAGAGAACAAAGCAGGATAAAATCTTTGATGCCATTATCTATGTAAAAGACTACTTAGCACAGAATACCTCTTATACCTTGTCTCCTGGGAAGACTCCAAGCGGTGAAGATTATGTAGAGTATTTCTTATTTAAAAATAAAAAGGGGTACTGTATGCACTATGCAAGTGCAGCTACGGTAATGCTTCGTGCAATGGGAGTTCCTGCAAGATACTGTGAGGGATATGTTGTTACCGAAGAGGATCTTAGTAAAGGGAAAACGGTAAATAGCGATACTTCATCCGATACACTGTATCAGTTTGGAGGAAATACGGAGTATGTGGAGGCAGATATTAAAGATACCAACGCACATGCTTGGGTAGAGGTATATCTTCCTGGTTATGGATGGGCACCGATAGAGATGACGGCACCTTATTCTAATCAAGGCACACTTGAGATACCACCGGTAAATGAAGATCCAAAGGCGACCTTAAAACCAACAGTTAAGCCAACCGTAAAACCAAGTGCTACGGCATCAATTAAGCCATTTCCTAGTGCAGGACAAAATGAAACAAGCAAGCCACAAATCACGAGTTCACCAAGTGGAAGTACAGAGCAGAAAAGTTCTGTGATAGAAAATATAAGCTCTTGGTATAATGGACTTAGTAAGAGCATGAAACGTCTATTAAAGATTGTCATTGGACTTATAGTATTTATTTCTCTGGCTTGTATTCTTCTTATTGTTCGTAGAAAGATAGTATTAAAGGTTTATAAGAAACATTTACAAACATTTAGCGGAAGTCAGATTATCTTGTATGAATATAATCTTCTTAGCAAGCTTACAGCAAAAAGTCTGCCGGTATATACAACTGATTCCTCTTACGAGGCATATGCAGAGAGATTTGTTGAAAAATATCCGTTTATAGAGAAGGAAGATGCGACAGTTTACTTTGCAATCCTTTTAAAAGCGAAATTTGCAATGGGAGAAATGACGCAGCAAGAAGTAAGCAAAGTGATGGAATTTAACAATCAGTTTATGATGTATCAATATAATAATGGATCGAAGTTAAAACAATGGTATTATAAATATATTTTTGTACTTCGATAAAAAGCATGCTAGAATCTTAATCCAATTCTAATATAGAAGGATTGATTCTAGCATGTTTTCATAATACAATGTGTTTCAAATGAGGATTAAGATTAGTAGTGTAGTAAAAGGAGATTGTATGGCGAAAATATTAATTGTCGATGATGAGACAAAGATTGCACGGTTTTTACAGTTAGAATTACAGCATGAGGGCTATGAGGTAGAAACTGCATTTGATGGTAGGATAGGTCTGGAAAAGGGATTACAGAAGGATATTGACTTAATTGTATTAGATATTATGTTACCTGGATTAAGTGGAATAGAAGTTTGCCGCAGGATTCGGGCCGAAGGAAGACCGGTTCCAATCATTATGCTGACTGCAAAGGATGATGTAACCGACAAGGTAGCTGGTCTGGATATGGGAGCAGATGACTATATGACGAAGCCGTTTGCTATTGAGGAGCTTCTTGCAAGAATTCGTGTTGCATTAAATAGAAAATTACATAAACAAGAGAAAAAGGTAGAGGTATTACAGGTAGGTCAGCTTAGATTAAACGTAACTAGCCATAGTGCCTATTATGGAGAAGAGGAATTGAGCTTTACAAAGAAGGAATATGAGTTGTTAGAGTATCTTATGGCACATAAGAATATGGCAATTACAAGAGATGAGCTGCTAAATAAGGTATGGGATTATGAGTATCTTGGAGATACCAATGTGGTAGATGTATATATTCGATATTTAAGACATAAGATTGATGACCGCTTTTCTGTGCGCATCATCAGTACAGTAAGAGGGGTAGGGTATATTATAAAAGATGAATAATAAAATAATAGAAATTATTCGAAAAATCTTAATTCGAACAGTATTGCCTATGCGAAAAAAGGCAGATGAATTGTTGCGTAAGTTTTATCTGTCCATTGCCTTTCGTATCGCCTTCTATTATGTACGCTTATTTATTGTATATGGTGTTTTATTCTTTATCGTTATCTATGCCCTTTATGTAAGACTATTTATGTCAAAATATAATAGCTGGGCAGATTCCTTGGTAGACCGGCTTCAAAGTGGACAAGCTGTTTTAGCCTATGAGGAGCCAACAGATATTGAGGAACGATATAAGGAGTATGCAAGGAAAGTTTATGAGGAAGCAATCAATCCATATCAAAGTCAGGGAATTACCATTCAAATTAAAAATAGTTCTGAAAACCAGATAGTGTATGAGGATTTAAAAGAGGATGTTGAAGAGGATAAGAGCATATTAAATATGCTTTCTTATAACTATAAGGAAAACCGTAGGATTATTTTTAAAAAGTATCGAACCTATTCCTATAATGGAGAAGAGTACAAGATTTATCTGCAGTTTGATATTACAGAATCCATTAATACGCTTCATCGTTTTATTCTTCTTCTAATTTTAATCTATTTAGTCTTTATTAGTTTTGTTGGTAGAAATGGTGAACATGGAATTGCAAGGCTTCTACAGCCAATTAAGAATATGTCAGCAACAGCCAACCGTCTTACAGTAAATAATCTTAATAGTGAACGGTTAAGTGTGTCAGGAACGAAAAATGAACTGAAGGAATTGGCAGGTACCATTAACTCTATGTTAGATCGTATTGAACTTTCTTATGAAAGTCAGAAGCAATTTGTCTCAGATGCATCTCATGAACTAAGAACACCAATTGCTGTAATCCAAGGGTATGCGAATATGCTGGAACGTTGGGGAATGGAAGATAAAGAGGTATTAAAAGAATCTGTAGATGCAATTGCAAATGAAGCAAAGTCAATGAAGGAATTAGTGGAGAAACTATTATTCTTATCAAGACACGATAAAAAGACATTACGACTGAATCGAAAAGTGTTTAATATGAGGGATGTAGTAGAGGAAATGATTCGAGAGACTCAGATGGTTGAGAAAAATCGAGTGATTTCTTCCCCTATTCTAGAGGATGTATCGGTATATGGAGATCAGCAGGCATTAAAGCAGGCGTTAAGAATCTTTATTGATAATGCAATTAAGTATAGTAAAGATGGTGACAGTATCTATATTGGTTGTAGAAATAAAAATGGTACTTGTATTGTAAGTATAAAAGATACTGGGATAGGTATGAAGAGAGAAGATATGGATCGAATCTTCGAACGTTTCTACCGTGCGGATACCGTTCGAAATGGCGGAGTGGATGGCCATGGATTAGGACTTTCCATTGCAAAATTAATCGTGCTGAATCATACAGGGACAATTAAAGTAAAATCTCAGTATACAAAAGGCTCAACTTTCACCATTATATTACCGGATTATTATCGAAAAGGATTAGTGAAACTAGAACGACAAGAAAAATAAAAAATCGTCAGCTTACGCTGACGATTTTTCTATTATCAGTAAAAGTTTCTTGTAAAAGATAGGAAGTTCCTAAAATAAAACTCGCGCGGGCGCAGCCTACGACTGCGCCATATACAGACGGTAGTATGCACCATGTTTTGCAAGTAGTTTGGCAGCAGAACCTTCTTCAATAATTCCTCCTTGGTCAATTACAAAGATTCGATCTGCATTTTGAATGGTAGAAAGTCGATGAGCAATGACAAATGCCGTTCGATTTTCTAAAAGTGCTTCAATACCCTGCTGGATTAATTGCTCTGTCTTCGTATCAATACTGGAGGTCGCCTCGTCAAGAATTAAGATCTTAGGTTTTGCTAGCAGCGTCCTGGCAAAAGCAATCAGTTGTTTTTGTCCAACAGATAGGCCGCCGCCCCGCTCCTTTAATTCAGTATCATACCCATCTGGCAGCTTGCAGATAAAATCATGAGCATGGACTGCTTTGGCAGCAGCGATGATTTCGTCTTCGGTTGCATCAAGATCTCCATACCGGATATTATCTCGAATGGTTCCTGTAAAGATATAGCTGTCCTGGGTCATAACGCCCATCTGACTGCGAAGGCTTTCCAAGGAAATCGTGTTAATACTATGTCCATCAATCTTAATATCGCCTTTTTGTAAATTGTAGAAGTGGCTAATCAGATTGACAATGGTCGTTTTACCTGCCCCAGTCGGACCGACAAGGGCAATGGTTTCACCAGGTTTAACATGGAAGGATAGCTTGTGAAGTACATCTGTTTTGGAATCATAGGAGAAGGTGACATGATCAAAAGCAATATCACCTTTTAAGTTAGGAAGCTCAGCGGCTTTGGAGCTATCGGCAATGGTTGGTTTCGTATCAATGATTTCAAAGATACGCTCTGCACCAGAAAGATTGGTAATCAGCTGGTTATAGTAATTACTAAGATTCATAACAGGGTTCCAAAACATTCCAATATAAGAGGCAAATGCAACGTAGGTTCCAAGACTTACAGCTTCGCGGCCGAGTACATAGATGCCGAATAAATAAAGCATCATGGTTCCAATTCCCCAGCAGAAATCAATGGAAGGTCCAAAGGCATTCGAAAACATAACTGCTTTTACCCAGGATTTTCGATGCTCTTCTACAAGCTCATCAAAGGTATCATTGGATTCTTCTTCTGCACTAAAGCTTTGAATAATACGGATACCTGATAAATTTTCATGAATAAAGGCATTTAGATTGGAGTTCTTCTTACGTACAATCTGCCAGCACTTATGGGAAAATGACTGAATGATACAGATTAGGGCAATCATAAGTGGAAGGCTGGAAAGTGCGGCAAATGCCAGTTTATAGTTCTTTACAAGCATAATCACAAGTACGGCACAGATGGTGATAAAATCAGGAATCAAAGTGGTTACGGTATCGCTAATTACCCCTTTTAAAGAATTCACATCGCCAATGATACGTGCTAAGATCTTGCCGGTTGGCCTAGAGTCGAAGAAATCAAAGCTCAAGGTCTGTATATGGGTATAAAGTTCTTGTCGTATGGTTAGCAAGATTTTGTTACTGACTTTCGCCATAATATACATACGAAGTTTAATTAAAATAACTAAGCCAATATTAATTCCAATGGCGAACAGGCATAGGCAAAGCAGGCCAGAAGAATTTTTGGGTTTTATGTAATCATCAATTGCAGTCTCCATAATTAAAGGATTAAGAATAGAGACTGTTGTGGAAAGTGCCATAACGATGCAGACAATGACCAGGGATAGTTTATAATCCAGCAAATAGTGAAACAAGCGTTTAAATAAAGTGGTTTTTTTTATTGTGCTGGATTGTTCGTCTTCTTTATATGAATTTACAGCCATGAATAAATACACCTCCTAACTGACGGAGACTTGTTTTGCAATATCTCCATATTGTGTTTTATAGGTTTCATAATAGAGTCCATGTAGTTTTAGTAGCTCGTCGTGAGTACCACGTTCTACAATCTTCCCATCTTCCAAATAGATGATTTCATCTGCATTTCGGACGGCACTAATTCGATGGGCAATGATTAGCTTGGTAGTCTTATGTAAGGAAGCTAGGTTTTTCTGAATGTTATGTTCGGTCTCCATATCAAGGGCTGAAGTCGAGTCATCAAGCACAAGGATTGGAGCATGTTTAGATAACGCACGGGCAATACTGATTCGTTGCTTCTGACCACCAGAAAGTCCAACGCCACGTTCGCCAATAATCGTATCATACTCATCGTCCATTTTGCTGATAAAGCTGTCAGCTTCTGCCTGCTTAGCAGCAGACTTTACTTCATTTGACTTAAGATGTTTCCGTTTTCCTAACTTGATATTTTCTAAAACGGTATCAGAGAATAGGAAGACGTCTTGCATTACAAGAGAGATCGAGGTACGAAGCTGTTTCAGCTTTAATTTCTTGATATTTACCTGATCTAGTCGTATTTCTCCCGTATCAACATCATAGAGTCGCTCTAGTAGATTGATAATGGAGGATTTACCGGCACCAGTCGCACCCATAATTCCAATGGTCTTGCCAGCAGAAACATGGAAACTAATATCCTTAAGTATTTGCTTCCCATTATGAGAGAAGCTTACATGATCAAAGGAAATATCACCATTTACAAAAGGTAATGTAATAGCATCTTGGGCATCTTTAATCTTAGGTACATTTTCATAAATTTTCTGAATTTTCTTATTGGAAGCTAGTGCAGAAGAAAATTCATTAGTCAGCCAGCCGAGCATTTCCATTGGCCAGACAATATTCATGGAGTATTCCGTAAAGGCGCTTAATTGTCCAAGGCTTAATGTATTGTTAATATAGAAGTATCCTCCAAGCAGAAGTACGGTAAATGGAAGAAGCTTGGTGACCATTTGAAAATATGGGTAAAACCGTACAAATACTTTTGACTGTTTCATATTCAATTCATAGTAGCGGTTATTATGTGAGAGAAATTTCTTAATCTCGTACTTTTCTCTGGCAAATGCTTTTACTGTACGCACACCGCTTAAGTTCTCTTCAGCAACCGTATTTAAGACGGCATTTTCTTCACTGATTTCCCCATAAATCCTGCCAAGCTTTCGCTCCATAATGATAGCAATGGTTCCGACAATAGGAAGTATTAAAGTTGGAATAATAGCAAGTATTGGGCTAATACGATACATACAGAATAGTACGAATACGGTATGGATGGTAACTTCGATTAAAAGCATGCCGACGAATCCAAGTACGTTCCAGATCTTATCTATATCATCTTTGACACGTGCCATAAGTTCTCCGGTGCTTACGTCATCAAAGAAGGAAATATCAAGTTTTTGTATGTACTGAAACAAGTTAGTACGTAAGTGGATACTGATCTTGTTACTTACAATATCAAATGTAGTTTCTTTGGTGTATTGGAAGATACATCGCCCAATGCCAATGGCTAAGATACCAGCTAATAGTTTTGGAAGCAGTACTAGGTCTCCACCCACCAAGACACGATCTACGATGGACTGAGTGATCATTGGGGAGAGCATATCTAAGCTGATGCTGATGACCATGCTGATAATCGCAAAAGCATAGAAATACCAATACTTTTTGAGGTAATAGGTTAGTTTTTTCAATGAGTTCGCCTACCTTTCTTTCTCTGTAAAAGGCCTAAAAAAGTGCAAAAAAATAAGCTATGGCTAAACCAAAGCTTAAGAGGGCAAAACAAGTATGCAATTGTAGACAACAGCATACGTTTACCTATTAGTCTCTTTTACAGAGGTAAATCCAATGGTTAAATTAGTTATTAGGTTTGTTGTTAAGTTACGTAGTTTAAAAGTGCCAAAATATCTCATAGTTCTACCTCCTTCTTTATTAACATTAATTGGTTATTATTTACAGTGCTGAATTTGATTATAGACTTAGAAATTGGAAAAGTCAACCATAAAAATGCAATAATTTTTTCATAAGAAAGATTAATAATTTATTAATTTTTACAATTTTCATTGTTTATTCATATATCTATGATATACTTACGAATGTATTTAAAAACAAACATACGCGTATTACGTAAGAATGAGTAGAGGGTGTTAATATGGAGTTACCAATGTTTTATGATACGGTAGAAGAGTGGAATCAAGCATTAATGTTATATGATTCAGCATTAAAGGAAATCGGAACAAAACTTGAGATCCTAAGCAATGAATTTAAACTAACTCACCAATACAATCCAATCGAGCATATTACTTCAAGAATAAAGTCACCTCAAAGCATTGCTAAGAAAATGACGCATAAGGGCCTTGAGCTGACAACTGAAAATATAGTAAAATATCTAAATGATGTTGCGGGAATTCGAATTATCTGTTCTTTCACATCGGACATTTACCGAATAGCAAGCCTAATTGCTAAACAAAGTGATGTAAAGGTTTTAAAAGTAAAAGATTATATAATGTGTCCAAAATCAAATGGCTATATGAGCTATCATATGATCGTGTCAGTTCCTATTTTCTTATCTGAGAATGTAATTGATACAAAGGTAGAAATCCAGATTCGTACGATAGCAATGGATTTTTGGGCAAGCTTAGAACATAAAATATATTATAAATATGAGGGCAATGCCCCAGAGCGTATTCGTAACCAGTTAAAAGAGTGTGCTGATATTGTTTCATATCTTGATCAGAAGATGCTTTCCATTAATGAGGAGGTACAGTCATTTAATCATGTAAATGAGGTCCAAGTAAGGACCTACCAAAGTAATTTAAATGATCTGTTTGGACGAATTGTAAATGAAGCAGAGGAAGCGCAAGTGGAGCCAGAGTTGCCAAAGGTAGCCTTAGAATCTGCACTTTCAGGAAATATGATTAATGAGGAAGCTCAGAATGATGAAGAAGCCGTAATGGATGGAATCATTTCAGAACAGCCAAAAGAAAAGAAAGATGGTTTTTCAGGATTTTTCTTCCGTAAGAAGGATAAAGATTTAAAACAATCAGTGGCTTCAGAATAAATACTAAATGAAGAAAAGTGGGTGAATGTATGCTTAAGTTTCTAGGAACTGGAGGCGCATTTAATACAACGCGCGGAAACAATAGTGCATATATGGAGTTTGCAGGAGAACTCTTCTTATTTGATGCAGGAGAAGATGTATTTAGTAAGCTAATTCAGTTAAAGCTATTAGAAAAGAAAGCAAGAGTGAACATCTTTATCACTCATTTACACAGCGATCATATCGGAAGTCTTGGAACGATAATCGCTTATTTATACTATAAAGTATATAACCAAGATAACAGTAATATCTGCGTGTACTTTCCATCAGAAGCAATCGTAGATTTGTTAGAGCTGCAAGGCATACCAAAAACAATGTATAACTTATTCTTAAATAGATGGGATGAACTGTATATCCCAACGTTAGGAAGAAAGCAGCCGGAATATAGTTTCTTTGAGACAGAGCATACAAAAAACTTAGATTATAAGGGGAATTGTAATTGCTATAGCATTGAGTTTATGTATCAGAATGAATTTAGCATCTTCTTTAGTGGAGATACGAATACATTCCATGAGAAATTACAAAACATTTATATGTATGATCAAATTTATCAAGAAGTTACAATGGTCAAAGAGGCCACGGTTCACCTTAGCTACGATAGGCTGTTAGAAGCAACGAAGCATCTTAGCAAGGAAGAGCGAGGACGTATCTACCTTATGCATCTTGATGAAGACTTTGACGAGGAAATGGCTAGAAATGCTGGCTTTAATATCGCCGAATGTGTTTCTTTATAATTGAAAATCATGAAATTTAGAATTTAGATAGAAAAAGGTGGTAAGCATTCGCTTACCACCTTTTTTAGTTCGCCTATAAGGTGCGGGAGAGTTTTGCTTGCAAAACTCTCAAAAAAAATGTGGATTGCCCCTGGCAATCCACATTAAAAGACAAGCAGTTCTATAATTTGAATTTACTTAATAAGCTGCCAAGACTTGTGCTGGCATCATCATCACTAATATATTCAACTGGAGCGTGGTCGATATCTTCTACCACATCTTCTCCTTCAGAAACAGCTTTCATATCTAAGCTGATTTTCCCATCAACGACATCAACAATCTTAACTTTTACTTCTTGTCCTTCGCTAACAACTTCTTTTGGAGACTTGATACGTTTTGCACACATACGGGAGATATGAACAAGGCCTGTAAGTCCGTCTCCAATATTAACAAATGCACCATAAGGTTCAATACGTTCAACAACGCCAGTCGTTACAATACCTTTTTCTAGGTGAGATAATTTTTCTCTATGCTCAGCATCTGCTTCTTCTCTTGCAACTGCTTTTGCAGAAAGTACAAGTTTCTTACGATCCTTATCAGCAGTAATTACGATTACTTCGAGTTTCTTTCCAACCCATTCTTCAAGATTTTCAACATAAGATAAGGAAAGTTGGGAAGCAGGAATAAATCCACGAACTCCATTTACATAAGCAACAACACCTGCATTTACAGCAGTATCTACGACTACGCTGTATCTTCTTTGATCTTCTAATGCAGCATTGAATTCTTCCCAAGCAAGTTCGCTGGAAGCCTGTTTCTTACTTAATAATACATTTCCATTTCCATCATCTACTTCAAGTACATAAGCTTTAAAGGATTCTCCCACTGTAAGATCTGTGAATATGGAGAAATGAGGATCATCGCTAAGTTCGGATGTATAAATAACTCCTTCTGCATAAGAGCCGATATCAACAATTGCACGGTCTTCTTTTACATCAATGACAGTACAAGTTACAAGATCTCCTTCTTTAATACGGCTGAATGATTTGTTAATGGCATCTTCAAAGTCTGCCATTGTTAGGTTTTCTTCATTTACGTTTGCTTCTGACATAATAGCACGTCCTTTCTAATATTCCTTAATGTATAGTATAATTAAAAGTTTTAAATGTTAACCGTTTATTCATGTTTTACACGAAACCAGTATGTATAAAGCGGGCGAAATCCAATAGAGTGATAGACTCTCTTGGCAATTAGATTATCATGTACAACCTGTAGGTATGCATAATGGATTCCTTGCTTTTTTGCCTGAAGTAAAAGGCTGCTGACAATGGATTTGGCAAGCTTTTGTCCACGGTAATGCTCATCCACATAGATGGCATAAATTCCGATATGGTCTCGTTCCATAATTCCAAGTCCGGTTGCAATGGTACTTCCATGGTCCATGATACAGGCAGAAATAATATCTCTTGGTATGGCTTCATACATCTTAGGAACAATCGTAAGATGGTTTTCATTGGCTGTCCGATTTAAGTGAAATAGGTTCATAATCCAGTTCTTTGTCAGGCGGTCTTCCACAATTACCTCATAATTGGCATTGGAAGTTAGATGAACAGTAGAAAGATCACAGCAATAGGTCTCTGTAATATGTTCCTTTTCATATCCTTGTTCTAAAAGTATATGGTCTAATTCTCCCACAAAAATAGGATTAATCTTAAAGATACAAGGCGTCTTCAGACGTTTGTATTCTTCTTCGCAGTACCTGATTTTCTTATTAATCGGTAGCTTAGAACTTCCAATGACGTGAACACAGTTGGTCCGATGGGTATAAAAGTCGGAGTATCCAAGCAGCCAGTCATCATACAGCTCTGATTTATAAGAAGGCCAGGCATTAAATGAAAGTTCTTCAATAAACTTGATATAATTTATGTCCTTCTGATTCATCGCATTCCCCCTAAGTTTCTTACGTGAATAAAACTTAACACGATATGTTTATTATAGTATAATATGGAATAAGCTTGCAAGTAGTAGGGGAAAATGAACGAATAAACAAGAAAGAGAAGGTGTTAGTATGTTAAAGTTTAGCGAAAACTATGAAGAGTTTCTTGGAGATGGAAGTGTAGATGACAATGGTAAAACATTAGAAGAATTCTTAAAGGGGTATGATCCTTATAAATATAAAACACCAGCAGTGACGGCAGATATTGTAGTATTAAAAGAGAAGAATGATGTAGATTTTGAACTAAATAATACAGGTCTACAGTTGTTACTAATAAAGAGAAGAAATCATCCATGCATCAATCAATGGGCACTTCCAGGTGGATTTGCAGAAATGGATGAAACATTAGAGTATTCGGCAAAAAGAGAATTGGAAGAAGAAACTACTGTTAAAGGTGTTCCAATGCAACAGCTAAAGACATGGGGAGATCCTGACAGAGACCCACGAGGCAGAGTCATTACAGTTTCTTACCTTGCTTATTTAGAGGAAGATGTTGATGTGGAGGCTTCTGATGATGCGAAGGATGCAAAATGGCTAGATGTAAAGTTACAGCTTATATCAACTAGACGTTTAGGACATAAGGTTATAAAACAATATGAATTATTACTTAATAATGTAGAAAGTGAGATTTCTCTTAAAGGTGTAGTTGAGGTGGAAGAGAGAAGAGTCGGAAGAATAGTGGAGATGTCTTACGATATAATTCAATGTGAAGGAATTGCATTTGATCATGCGAAGATTATCATCGATGCAGTACTTTCTTGTTAATGAATAAAATTGTTTAGTTGTCGGTATAAAAAAGGTGATAGGAACATATTCCTATCACCTTTTTTATGTATATGCTCGGGGAGACAAGTTTGATTATTAGTTAAAGAATGAGTTAATAAAATACTAGATGTAACCAAAATGTAACCAGGTACCATTATAGTATTAGATATAAGAATTGTTCAGTAGAGTATTAGAAAAAATGGGGGGGACAAGCTTGAGTAGAATAAGAAAAGTTGCAAGCAATAAAAGAATTTGGGCACTTATTGTTACATTAACGTTACTGCTGCCATTGATAAGAGTATCAAGTACATATGCAGTAAACACAAGCTCAAAGGAAACGATTGATACTGCAATGAAGAAGGTAACGGCAAAAGCAAGTTCAGAAGATATTAAATATATTGATGTGGATTACTTTAATTATAAAGAGAGTGATATCAATAAATATATTAATTCCAGCAATACCAAAGCAAGCTTAGAGTCAAAGATTTACTTTAGGGGTGCTGATTCTGCTGACATGGAGATTCAGAATAGATGGGGAAGCAATGCAAATGGAGTAGTACAAGGCTTAGTAGAAAATACTTTGAAAAATGGAAATCTAAAATTTGCATCAAAATATAATATGGACGGAGTTCAGTTATTCCCAACGGATTATAAGGATCAGCAGGAAGCATATCGTTTAAATGGAATTATTGAGGGGTACAATGGATATAAGTTCCCATTAAAGAAATCAGATAATGGCTATTATGAATTTAATAGCAGCTCTAGTAAATATAATGGCTCGTTCAGATATAGTGGGCAAACCGTATATAAGGACCAGCTGTTAGAGGGAAGCACGAATACGCTTAAACTTTTAGATAGTTCTGCCAATGCAGGATCAGGCGGATTTTGGTTACTTAATAAGATGGGACAGAGCCAGAGGAATGAGGATGTTCAATTTACAGGAAAGAATAAGGGAAACACTTGGTATTATGGAGCTAAATTTGCAACACAATTTAAATTGCCAGAGGGACAGAAAATCGTAAAAGAAAATGGTCAAGAAGAAGATATTATATTTGATTTTGTAGGCGATGATGATGTCTGGGTGTATTTAGGAAGTAATGAGAGCGAAGACCAGAGTATGAAGCTGTCCATGGATTTAGGTGGCATTCATGGTCCAATGCATGGAACTATTAACTTTACAACCGGCTTAATTACTTATGATAATGTAAGATATGATGGAGTAAATAATATAAATAATGGTAAGCGTTATTGGTATTTATATAGTAAGAATGAGTATAATAAGCAGTCACAGCAGTTTAGAGGTACTTATAAGATTAGTAAATTTGTAGGATTAGA
Organism: bacterium; assembly: GCA_030539495.1. Taxonomy (GTDB): domain Bacteria; phylum Bacillota; class Clostridia; order Lachnospirales; family Lachnospiraceae; genus KM106-2. The sequence goes on from JAUNRX010000001.1 coordinate 62,762, forward strand.
TAGAAGGGATGATTCGGAATATTCCTTTAAGATGTTTTATTTGGAACGTGGTGGTCATAAATCGACTTGTAGTATGAGAATGAATTTTCAAATTATGCCATCTAAGACCATAAGCATTAAGAAGGAGGTTGGTGGATATTATAATCCAGCTAAGCTGTATACATTCCAGTTATTAGATAAGAACGGAAAGAAGCTTGGGGAGGACTTAAACTTACCTGCCAATGTAGAAGGAACATTTAAAGATGCAAATGGAGTTGATATCTATGTTGAGACAGGCACGAAGTATTCGGTAAGAGAAGTATTTGCTTCGAAACAGAAGGCAGATAATTGGAAGACCACGTTAATCAAAGTAAACGGAAAAAATACGGAGATTGGATTACCTTCTAATGATAAGTATAAAGTAACGAATCAGTTAACTGCCATTAGAGGGCAAAATCAATTAGTATTTAAAAATGAGTACTGTGGAAAATTATATCCAGTATCCGTAGAAAAGGTAATCCGTGGATTAACAAATGATCAGTTAAATAAAAGTTTTACCTTTAAGCTATTGAATTCGTATGGGAAACAGATAGGAAAGACGCTGACACTAGATGCTTCTAATTCATATAAAGGCACATTTGATGTTAAATTGCCTCCAGATACGACGTGTTTTGTTCAAGAAATATTTAAGAATCAGACAGAGGCAAGTAAATGGATTACTAGCTGGGGAAAGGTCGGCAGTACAAATCCATTAAAGGTAACTATGCTTACGATAAATCCAAATTCAAATAATAAGGTAGTGTGTACGAATACATCTAAGGCGAAACAGGTTACAGTCAGTAAGACAGTGGAGAATATTTGGTCCATGCTGCCTGGGCAGAAATATACATTTGAATTATATATCGATGGAAACAAAGAGCCAGTAGAGACACTTACTTTAGAAAATGGACAGACTGGAATCTTTAAATGGCTGATTTGGCCAGGGGAGCAGTATTACATAAAAGAGACTTCCAGCCATTCAAGTGACTATAGTGTATCCTATACAGCTGGAAATGATGTTGTTACCAGTATGGATGGGAAGACACGGAAATTAAGTATTGATACTACTACGAATGTTAAGTTTACCAATACGTACAATCTAGGAAGCATTACGGTAGAAAAGAGATTGGTTGCAAGTAAGGAATCTGACAACTTGAAGAAAGATAATACAGATCAATCATTTATATTTGTATTAAATGGGACAACAAATCAGGGAAAGCAGATTACATTAACGAAGCAAGTCACTATGCCTAAAGGTGATGCAAAAAAGAGTGTTACCTTTGAGAATGTACCACTTGGTATTTACACAGTAAAAGAATTATCCAATGAAGTTTACACAGAAAAGGAAACCATTATATCAGATGAGAATAAGACGAATGATGGAAAGATTGTACTGACAGGTACAAATAAGGATGCAACAGTAACAATCTCTAATTATAGAACAGATACAGGCCATTTTGTTGATCATGATCTTGCAGAAAATATAGGTCGTTTTGTAGAGAAATATACATTTATAAAAGAAGAGAAATAGGTTACATTTGGAGGAATATCTATGTATAAAATAGTAGACCGTATTGCAAATATTGTAATGACTCTAGTTTTAATAATTGCAATTGCGCTGATTGGAATATTGTTAGTACCAAAAGCATTTCATTATAACGTCTATGCTGTCCTTAGTGGCAGCATGGAACCTTATTATCACGTAGGAAGTATTGTATACATAAAGAAAACTCCACCAGAGGATATTAGCATAAATAATCCGATTGCATATCATTTTGAAAACGATAAAATCGTCACCCATAGAGTTGTGGCCATTGATAAAGAAAAAGAGCTTATAACTACAAAAGGGGATGCAAACGATACAAATGATGTAAAGCCAGTGGCCTATAGTCAGGTAATTGGAGTTGGAAAAGCTACAATTCCTTATATAGGCTATATTTCCATGAATATTAAAACAAAAAAGGGTATCTTCATATGTGCAGCAATTTTAATTTCACTAGTTGTATTAGAGCTATTGGTGGAGATATTAAAACCAACTGAGAAAAAAGGAAGTATTCGGATTCATTCGGAAGAATAAAAGAGAGTGGCAATTAGAAGGGGGGGGATACATTGAAACGAAAATACTTTATGGCGATTGGTATTGTTTTAGTACTTAGTTTCTCAACAGTAGTAGTAGCATATTCATCTGGTTTTTTCACATCCTCTGCAAAAATAGCAAATAAGGTGCAGGTGGGTGAGGTAAATGTGAAGGTAAAAGAAGAAATCGATCGTTGGAAAAAGGATGTAGGAATTAATATTCCTAAGGGAACAAGTAATTGTTGGGTAAGAGTTTATATTAGTGATCCCACTAGTTTAGATGGAAGCAAGATATACAAGCGAAACCAGTATGAGGATAAAAGCTATTATGAAGGAAAAGAATTTTCAGAGTGTTGGAAGACTTATGGTGATGGATATTACTATTTTTACAGAGAAATAAAGAAAAATGAAAAGGAGGATCAGGTTTTAAATTTATATAAGACAATAGAAATGAATTCAGAGTTCATTCAGTTGCAAAAGAAGAATGAGGCTTTAAAAGATGGAAGCTATGATTTAATCATTTATGCAGAAACTGTTCAATCAGATGGTGAGAGTTCGCCGCCAGAGGCATTTGCCAAGTTGAAGAAGTAACATTTATAGGAGGGATTATTTCTTATGAGAAGAAAGGTTACACTTATTTCTACAGCGGTAGCATTAGTTGGAGTTATTGTAGTCTCTGGTACATTAGCATTTTTTACAGATACTGCTACAGTAAACAATGTTGTTACAACTGGTAATGTAAAAATTAAGATGGATGAGCAAAAAATAAAACTAGATACAGACAATAAGCAAATGGAAGCAGTTGTGGATGGAGATGAAGACAGGACCGAAGATGGACAGAGTTATGACGCAATGCCAGGTACGGAACTGTATAAAGATCCTGTTATCACAAATACAGGGAAGGATAGTGCGTGGTTAAAGGTTAAAATTGAGGTTAAGAGTGAGGATGGGTTAAAGTTTCAAACAGAAGATGCTTCAGAAACAACTTCTGATATTGTTTGGAAACAGATTAAAGAGTTGTTAAATGGAAAAGATGGTGAGGGACAAGACGCTCAATATATTTGGGCTCATGATGGGACTGGTAATTTAATCATTGATCAGGATGGATACATATTCCTTAATAAGGTATTTGCTCCAAATGATCGGGTCCCAGTGTTTAAATATGACTATAACAATTTCTTTGATTATGTAAATACTACTTATGGAGATGTAAATTTGGCACAGAATGCTAGCTTTGATATAAATGTTTTCGCACAAGCAGCTCAGTCTGAAAACAATGGTGCAAGTGCGCAAGATGCATCATTTAATTAAATTGTTAGGAATACGTTGTATATAAATAAGGTAAGTGTGCAATAATGACCAACGCTTTATTGCCACAAGAGGGGAGTAAAGCAATTGAATATTTCAAAAACAAAGTATATATTTGCTTCTTTACTGGCAGCGTTAAGTTTACTAACACCTACCAGTGTGATATACGCAGATAGTAATAATAGTCTGACGTATAAGGGAGATACGAATAAATTGATTGTCAAAGAGGACAATGATTATTTCGATTCCATGAAAGAGATGTTGCCTGGAGGTAAAGCAAATGAAACATTTAGTATCACCAATAATAGTGATGCTACTGTAACCTATTATATTTATGCTGAAGTTCCAAATAAGCTTGAAGAGGTTAGGAATGGAAAGAGCTTAAAGCCAGATTTAATAGATAAAGCGCAGTTGAAGTTAACTGTGGATGGAGAGAGTAAACCATTTTATGAAGGAGCTGTTGCAGGTAATCATTCATCTAATGAGGATGCACGTTATCTTACAATGGAAAAGGATGATCATAATATTTATGGTATCAAGCTATGCACTCTAGATGCTGGTAAAGATACATCTGTTAATATAGAAGTATCATTACCATCCGACCTTGATAATAGTTATATGGATTCGTATGGGCAGGTAGACTGGAAGTTCTGTTGTGAAGTAATAGAGACTTCAGTAACGCCAACTCCAGTAACAACACCTCCAGTAACACAAAAACCATCTGAATCAGCTAAACCATCTACCGATGTGACACCTGCACCAACTACAAAGCCTGCTGGAGTTATTATTCCTGGTGATGTCACACCACCTGATGATCTTCCAAAGACCGGTATTACATCACAGAATATGATTCAAATTCTTGGACTATTTGGAATTGTCGCAGTAGGATTAGTTAGCATGGATGTAATTAAACGCAGAAAAAATAATAGATAAATAAGTTTCGTATATCACCAAGACCATACATTGTATAGTCAAAGTATAATCCCCATATAAAATGGTAATACTTTAGGCAAAACAATTTAGGCGGTGATAGATATCGTAGAGGCATATGTAAGTCTTATACTAAAAGGAATACGTTGTTATAAAGAAGTACCAGTGGAAGTAAAAGGACAAGTAAAACAAATGCTAATTGGATTAGGTCGAGAAGACTTACTCTATGTAGAATAAAAAAGGGTAGTGACACAATGAAATTCTGTGTCACTACCCTTTTATATTTATATTAATCTACATCATTTAAAGCACGAATGGAATTCATAATTGCAATTAGGCTGACACCAACATCTGCGAAGATTGCAAGCCACATGGAACCAAAGCCTAAGGCTAATAAAAGTAATACTAGTACCTTTATTCCAAGAGAGAACACAATGTTTGTTGTTACGATTCTCTTTGTATGTTTTGCGATTGCAATTGCTTTTGCAATTTTTCCAGGTTCATCTGTCATAAGAACGATATCTGCAGCTTCGATTGCAGCATCACTGCCGACACCACCCATTGCCATTCCGATATCAGCTCTTGCGATAACAGGAGCATCATTAATACCATCTCCAACAAAGGCTGTACTTTCCTTTTCAGATTGAGTATTCATTACTTCTTCTAGCTTTGTTACTTTATCTGTTGGAAGTAGTTCGGAATATACGGTATCAATTCCTAAGCTGTTTGCTACCTTATCAGCAACTATTTTTGTATCGCCTGTTAATAATACCGTTTGAATGCCATGTTTCTTAAGTGCTCTGATGGTTGCTTTTGCATCTTCTTTGATTTCATCAGAAATAACAAGGTAACCAATACAGTCTGTTCCTTTTGCAAGATAAGCAATGGTTCCGATTGTATCGATAGATATTGGAATATTGGAAGCATTTAGGGTTTCCATATAACGTTTGTTACCAAGAGAATAGGTAATCCCATCAATATTTGCTTGCACACCATGACCAGAGAGTTCTTTGTAATCTGAAAGTTTTTTTATATCAATTGGCATTTCAGAATACTGTTTATAAGCAGTTAAGATAGAAGTAGCGATTGGATGAGTTGAGAAGCTTTCTAATAAGGCAGCAGTCTCTAGGATTTCCTGTTCTGTTACATTGGAAACAGCCTTAATTTCTTTTACTGCAAAGCATCCTTTTGTAAGGGTACCTGTTTTATCAAATACAACGGTCTTTAGTGTAGTAAGGCCTTCTAAGTAGTTGCTTCCTTTTACGATAATACCGTTTTTAGAAGCAGCGCCAATACCGCCAAAGAAACCAAGTGGAACGGAGATTACTAAGGCACATGGACAGGATACAACTAGGAAACTACACGCTGTGTAAATCCATTTTTGGAAATCATAGCTGCCAGTAACAATTGGTGGGACGATAATTAATAATACCGCTAAAAGTACTACGATTGGAGTATAAATACGTGCAAATTTTGTAATAAAGTTTTCAGTAACTGACTTACGATTGCTTGCATTTTCTACAAGATCAAGAACTTTAGCAACGGTAGATTCGGTATATGGTTTTGTTACTTTGATTTTTAATGTTTGTTCTCCATTGATGCATCCACTAAGGACATCATCTCCAACAGAAGCTTTTCTTGGAACGCTTTCCCCTGTTAAGGAGGAGGTATCTAAGAAAGAAGTTCCTTCTACAACGATGCCATCAAGTGCGATCTTTTCACTAGGTTTTACTACGAGTAGATCGTTAACCTGTACTTGTTCAGGAGCTACTTGTTTTAGTCCTTCGAATGTTTCGATTGTTGCAAATAAAGATTTTAAGTTCATAGCATCTGTTAAATGACGTCTTGAGTTATCAACCGCTAAATCCTGAAGTAATTCACCAATTTGGAATAATAATAATACGGCAATTGCTTCAGTATATTCACCTACATATAAGGCACCGATGGTAGCTACAATCATTAGGAAGTTTTCGTCAAACACAGATCCATGCCTAATACTGTTAAAACTATTTAGAAGTACTTCATGACCTAGGACAATATAGCCAGCTAAGATTAATAGGATTTTAGCAACTGGCTGGTCAACAAGGTAAATACCAATAAGACTGATGCCAATTCCAACAATCCATGGAATCGCTGTTTTTACAATTCCTTTTATGGAGTGATCTTCGCTTCCGTGTTCGTGTGTATGTTCATGAGTATGAGTATGTTTATGCATAGCAGCTGTATCGACTACACTACATGCAACTTCTTCTTCTGTAGTAATTGAGGAGGAGCAGCAACATCCACAACCACAAGTTTCTTCATGAGAGGAGTGTTGGTCTTCGCATTCGCAGCCATAAGCTTCTTCATGGGAAGAGTGCTGGTCTTCACAACCACAACCGCAGGCTTCTTCTTGAGAAGGAGCAGTCACAGCACTTGTAGTTTGACTGTTTATAGCAAGATAAGCTTCTCTTTCATATTTAGTTACATAATTATTCAGCACCTCAAATAAATGTTGCTCGTTATCAAACTTATTAGGTTCATAAGAAACAAAGACTGTATTATTCATAAAGTTTACAGATGCTGAGGAAATACGGTGATCTTTGTTCATTGCTGTTTCCATTTTGGCTGCACAATTTGCACAACCTAAGTTTACAATGGTATATTTCTTTTCAAGCTGTTTATTCATTAGATCCCTCCTTATTCTATGATATGTGCCAGACCTTGATCAAAGATACGTTTTACATGCTCGTCGGCTAAGGAGTAGTAAACGATCTTTCCAACTTTTCTATTGTTTACAAGTTTATTTGTTTTTAGAACACGTAGTTGATGAGAAATAGCGGATTGAGTCATATTAAGCAATGTTGCAATATCACAAACACACATTTCAGACTCAAATAATGCACATAGGATTTTTATTCTTGTAGAATCACCAAATACCTTAAATAATTCTGCTAAATCGTAAAGAGTTTCTTCTTCAGGAAGTTTTGTCTTTACCTCTTTGATGATGTCTTCATGGATGCAAGTGATTTCACAGCATTCATTTGCTGCTGCAAGTTCTTCATGGGATTTATGCATATACTACCTCCTAGATATATATTAGTTTATGTTTTATATTTTAATATGTGAACATATGAATGATTGTTCATATAATATCGTTAAAAGTATAATATGTCAATAGAGTAGATGGAAAAATATATTCGATTTTATAGAAATGCTTTAGAGGTGATTGACAATTGAAGTGTTTTGATAAATGATAATGACAAGAGGAGGTTTCCTATGGACATAATAACAAGAAATGAGCTAAAAGAACGAGGCGGAATTTATATTGAGCAGGTGCTATCTGCATTTAATCAATATGAGTCATGCACATGGACGTTTTCTTTAGATAAGTACACAGACATGTTTGTAAATCTACAAAATCACCATATACTATATGTGGATTTTTATTATAGTAAGATCACAGAAGAGAATCGTGTAGTATTTGAGACACATCTAAATAAGGACAAAATGGAGCTTTTAGATCAGCTTTGTGCGAAGTGCCGAGGCAATGGGAATTTGGAATATGTAATCTTTAAACCTTCCAGAGAAGAGCTAGGATTACTTGTTGAAATCAGTTTTAGGGAACTTTTATTTAGTACTTTTTATATCTTGGATTTACCACTTACAATTTGGAGTAACTACGGAGGAGAGTTTGCTGGATTTGCAAAGGAGAAGGAATTGTTAGGAGGGATAACATGCAATTACTGATTGTAATATTGAAACGTGAAAGCAGAATGAAGAAGATGGTACAAGAGTTGGCTAAGTCAGGAGTCCGAGGTGGTACAATTCTTGAAGGAACTGGAATGGCAGAATCATTGGTACAGATGCAGGATATACCGGTATTTGGGACATTAAAGAGAATGTTATCAGTAGAGGAGTTTGAATCAAGCCATGTTATGCTATTTGCATTAAAGGATGAGCAGCTGAAAAAGACAACCACTTTAATTAAGGATATTGTTGGTGATTTTAACGAGCCAAATACGGGAATTATGTTTGCAGTTCCAATTTCCTATATAGAAGGATTAAGCTAATCAATTATTTGGTATGGGTAGATAAATATAAGAGAGTAAAAACTATAAAGAGACGATAGAAAATGGAATTTCGGAGCATTTTCTATCGTCTTTTTTGTATACATGTAAATATAAAAAATTATGCTAAATCCTCGATTACTACAGTAAATGGACCGTCATTTGTTAAAGAGACTTTCATATCTGCGCCGAATTCACCATGTTCTACGACAGGAACGAATTCTTTACATTTGCGAATAAATTCTTCATAGAGTTCATTTGCCATATCGGGCTTGCCTGCATTCATAAAGTTTGGACGGTTTCCTTTACGGCAGTCTGCATATAACGTGAATTGGGAGATAATCAATAATTCGCCATTTACATCCTGAATGGAAAGGTTGGTCTTATCATTTTCATCTTGGAAAATACGTAGTTTTACTAGTTTATCTACATATTTTTTCACAGTTTCTTTTGTATCTTCAGCACCAACGCCAAGAAGGACCATAAGTCCATGATTGATTTTGCCGATACACTGCCCATCCACTGTCACTTGTGCGTTTGTAACTCTTTGTACTACTAATTTCATTCCATGCCCTCATTTCTACTTATTTTTCTATATTATAATAAGTTCCAACAACCATGTCTAGGAAGCAACCAGGTAATTCGTCCTACGCCTGCATTATTTTTAGACTTTATCTAATGAGATTCGACAGGAAAGCCGAAATAAACTGTGACAATATAAGTAAAGTGAGTGTGAAATCAATGAATCGAATAAATGTGAATACCGTTAGCACCAAGGATGCGTGCTACTTGGCCACAGAGGAAGCTGCCAATGAACAATTCGTGAAAGGGCAAGTGGTTGAGGGTGTGATCACGAAAGTATCAGATAAGATTTCCATCACCTTGAACGGCAAAGAGTTACAAGTCTCTCAGTCGGCAGTACAAGATGCCAAGGAAGGTCAAGTAAAAACATTTGAGATAACGGATATATCGAATAAAAGTATTGTATTAAGGGAAGTTGGAAACGAAACAGAGCAAGTATCGTCACAAGGAGTAAAACAGACAAGCATCGTGATGAGCAAGGCTTCTTTTGTAGGGAAACTTGAAGATACAAAAACTAAGCAATCAGTAAATGAAACAAAAAACCAGGTGAATAAGCAGATTACAAGTACGTTAAACCGTCTGAGTGAAGAAGACTATAAGGTACTATCAGAACAGCAGACACCGATGGAAGAATATGAGGAAGACCGACTTGAGCGTGCGATTGACCGCATTAAAGAGCAAAGGCAATTCAAAGAAGAGCATCTAGAGAGCGCAGTAGAGAAAAAGGAAGAAGCAAGAGAGGACCTTAGGGAAGGAAACTCTAGCATCGAAAAGAAGTTAGCAGAACAGAATCTGCCGGTGACTGATGCCAATATTGCGAAAGTATCAACTGCAATGGAGCTTATAACTATGGCACCACAGATGACAGACTCTTCAAAGGCTTATTTAATTGACCAGTCTATGGCAGTGACTCCAGAGAATATTTATAAATCCATTTATAGTGGAATGGGAAGCAGAGGACAGGCCTCTTTGGCAGAGACTACATGGAATGAATTAAAACCTCAAGTAGAAGAGCTGTTACAAAAGGACGGAATTAACGTAACAACGGATACCTTAAATGAAGCAAAATGGCTGATTTCTAATAATCTTACAGTCTCCAAGGAAAGCATCAGCACTTTAGAGCAGTTAAATAATCTTCAACAGAACATGGATCAGGATCTTATGATGAAGCTTTGTTTAAATGGACTTAGTCAGGGAACGGAACCAAAGCAGACAGATCTAACGGAGCAAATGGAGGAGCTTGATTGCAGACAGAAGGCAATGGAATCCATAAAGCTTTTAGAAAGCATAGAAGATGATGCGGTGAATCATATTGCAGCTGGCAAGGCAGTTACCTTACAGTCTCTATCCAGTGCATCCAATGGATTAGCAGTAGACGGAAATGAAATCAAAGCAATTACAGCAAGAAGGCAGCTAGAGGAAGTCCGCTTAAAACTTACGATGGAAAGTTCCTACCAGTTATATAAACAAGGAATTCAGGTAGATACCACAGAGTTAGAACAGTTAGTAGGACAGCTAAGAGCATTGGAAGATTCCTATTATCAAGGAATTGCAAGAGATCTTGGAGTTATGGCAAATGAAGAGGAGCTTACCGTATTAAAGGCAACGGATCAAGTAGTGAATGGCCTTAAGAACATTCCAGGAAGCGTTCTTGGAAGCACGTACGAAAAGCGAGCAGTCATTACGATGGCAGAGTTATATGAGACTGGTGAAGAAGAACGTAATAAACCATTTAATCGTACAAATGAATATGAAACACTTATGACAGCACCAAGAAAAGACTTAGGAGACTCTATCCAAAAGGCATTTTCTAATGTAGATGCCATCCTAGATGAGTTATCCTTAGAGCATACAAAGAGTAATCATCGTGCAGTTCGTATTTTAGCATATAATCAAATGGAGATTACGAAAGAGTCTATTACCAATATGAAGAGTTATGATTTAGAGGTAAATCAGTTATTTGAACAATTAACGCCAGAAGTTGCTCTTACGCTGATTAAGCAGGGAGAAAATCCATTATCCATGCCAATTTCAACGTTAAATGACAAAGTAAATGAAATTGCATCTTCTTTGGATGTGACATCCGAAGAGAAATTTAGCGAATTTCTCTATAACTTAGATAAGAAAAATGCTCTTACTACTGATGAACGTGAGTCCTATATTGGAATTTACCGTTTGCTTCATCAAGTAGAAAAGAGTGACGGTGCAGCAGTTGGTGCTGTAGTAAAAGCAGATCAGGAACTTACATTAAACAATCTGCTTACGGCAGTTCGTAGCAATAAAAAGACGGGTATGGATATTGAAGTCAACGAGGCTTTTGGTGGAGTAGAACGTATTAATCCAAAGGGAACATCGATCTCGGACCAAGTAAATAAGGCATTTTATGCATCCAAACTGGCAAGTCAGGTATTTGATGACCTTACAGTAGATGCTGTGATCACATTAGATCAGAAACATGATGAATTATTAGATGTTACATTAGAGCAATTCTATGAGACAGAGCAGGAAGTAAATAGAACTACTATAAATGAGTATTCTAGTATGAAATATGAGCAAGTAAGAGATGTATTATCCCAGGCAAAGACGGATGTATTAGTCGCAGCAGAGATACCAGTCAGCGTAAATAATATACAGGCAGTCAATTATGTGGCAAGTGAAGCCACTACATTTTATAAAGATATGAAACAGAAGGCTGCGAAGGTAAGTGAGGAGCTGGCAGAACAAATCCATAACGTTTATAATGAGTTTGCAGGTAATTTTGAAAATGAAGAGGAAGTACAGCAAAGTTTTGATAAATTAGTAGACACCATGAATCAGGTGTTTGAAGAATATATGAAGCAAGATCAAGTGACTTCTAAGGATATGGAAGAGTTAAGACTATATAAAAACTCCATCCGTCTAGCATCACAGATGAGCAGAAGCCAGATGTTTGAACTTCCAGTAAATGTAGGAGATAATGTAGTCAATCTTAAGGTGCAGATGGTTCCTTCGACTGATGGACAAACAAAAGTAGCAATCCATATGTCAGAAGAAGCATTTGGCACACTGGATGTAACAGCAACAGTACAAGGAAATGAATTATCAGCATTTGTGGTATGTGATAATCGTAAAGTAGTAGAGTATTTCAATGCAAATACAGAGGAAGTTACGAAAGAATTAGAGCAGTCAGAGGTTAACGTAAAGCAATTGATTGTGACAATGAACCGAAAACAGACGGAGTTTTATGATACGTCAAGTATCCAAGAAGGAACGGTAACGACAAAATCTCTGTATCGTATAGCAAAAATATTTGTGTCATTTACAAAGAAGGCATATGAACAATAGATAGGGAGAACGAAAGGAAAAGACGAAATGAGAATTAATCATAATATTGCCGCTTTAAAAGCAGCGACAACGTTAAATAGAAATAATAATGCAATGGTAAGCGCTACAGAACGTTTATCCAGTGGATATAAAATCAATAAGGCAGCCGACAATCCAGCAGGTATGGCTATTTCACGTAAGATGAAAACACAGATTGCAGCATTAGACCGTGCGTCAGGAAATGCAGCAGATGGCGTATCCGTAATTCAGACAGCAGAAGGTGCAATTAACGAAGTGCAGTCTATTGTACAACGTATGAGAGAATTATCCGTACAAGCTGCAAATGGAACAAATACACCGGAAGATCGTCAAACAATTCAACAGGAGATTGTTCAATTAAAAGAGGAAATCAATAGCATTTCGGAAAAGGTCGAATTTAATACGAAGAAGTTACTAGATGGTTCCATAGATCGTGTCTCCTATTCCTCTAGCGATAATGCAAACTTAGTGTATTTATCCGATGAAGTAGACATTCAGGACTACAAGATTACAGTGTCAAAAAATCCAGAGAAAGCAAAGTTAGAAGCAGAAGAGGCAGTTAAGACAGCAGAAACATGTCCAGGTGGCGTTCTTATGATTAACGGAGTCTCTGTTACAATTCAGCCAGGAAGTTCCGTAACCGAAGTGTTCGAAACAATTCGTAATGGGGCAGAAGCAACAAACATCGAGCTTAGCATGGTAGGCGCAGATGGAAACCCAGCAGATATTGAGACAGCAGGTGCAAAATTACAATTTACATCCGTAGAGTATGGCTCCAATAAATCAGTGGAGATTTCTAGTGGTTCCAATGAATTATTAGATTATTTAGGACTTACAAATACATCTTTAAAAGCAAATGGGGAAAATGCTGCGGTTTCTTTAGACAGAACCAAAGGATTCTCTTCCACAGCAACAACAAACGTAAATGGTGATATTGCAACGATTACGGACAGTAATGGCTTTACCATGAAAATTCGTATTGATGAGTCTACAGTAACAGCAGGTCCTGAAACTATTACAATCAGTGTAAAGGATGCAGGTCCAATGAAATTACAAATTGGTGCTTCAGAAGGACAGACAATGGAAGTAAGAATTCCAGCGATTACAACAGAAACACTAGGAGTTACAAACCTTAACCTATCGACACAAGAGGGTGCACAAGAGGGAATTAAACAGTTAGATGATGCCTTAACAGAAGTAAGTAAAATTCGTGCAAAACTTGGCGCATACCAAAACCGTTTAGAGCATACAATTACAAACTTAGATAGCTCCAACTTAAATCTTACCGATGCATTATCCCGTATTGAGGATACTGATATGGCAGCAGAGATGACAAAGTTTACACAATATCAAGTATTAGTACAAGCAGGTACGTCCATGCTTTCTCAGGCAAATGAATTACCACAGCAGGTACTATCCTTATTACAAGGCTAATCGTAAAAGCTTCGGAGGCGTATTATGGAGAAAGAAACATTACAGGCGTATACAAGACGTGTTACACAGGCAAATCGCAGTGAGCTAATCGTAATCTTATATGAATTAATCCTTAAAGATTTTGAAGAAGCAAAGCAGCTTGAGGAAGGGAATAATGAGTATAATAAAGTGCTTTATCATGCATGTAAATGTGTAAATGAGCTAATAAATGCACTTGATTTTCAATATGAACTATCGTTCCAATTAATGCGACTATATCGTTATGTAAATGACTGTATTGCAAAGATAAAAGTTAGAAAAGACGAGAAGATAATCGATAGTGCAATCAATACAATTGAAGGACTTCGCGTTGCATTTGTAGAGGTAGCAAAACAGGACCTGACTGGACCGATTATGAGAAACACAGAGCAGGTTTATGCAGGGCTTACGTATTCGAGAGGAACGCTTAATGAGTCACGTCTTATGAATGCTGGCAAGACAAGAGGATTTCAGGCATAGAGAGACGAACAGTGCAAGTGAGATGTAGTATATAAAAAAGGGACCGCCTAATTTGGCGATCCCTTTTTATTATGTCTCGAAAACCAATGGTTTAACGGAGACATATAGTTCCCGTATCATTTGATGTCGATTGGATAGTGGAGTACTATCCTTTGTTATGGTAAGCTTTGTTATTAAGTAAGAGTATCTAAATACATGAATAAAATGTATTCAGAATGCAGAGAATAATTTATGTCATACGGTAATCGCTTACGTTCGTATCTGTTGTACTTACATGTTATGCATAATTTTCTGTTTCCAGTGTTTTAACTTGCTTTAGTAAGAACTTATACCGTTTTTGAGCCGCATTCACTTCATAGATATAACTATCAATAAGATCTGGATCTAGACAGTTTTCAAAGTTGGAATAGGCAGTTTCTAATGCCATTCTAGTTCGTTGAATCTCTTTAATAAGTGCATCTTCTGGTAACTCTTGTTTTTTTCTAATACGCATCATATGACCAAACCTTTCTTCCTACATAAATATTCTATTGATTAAACTGCATATTATATTATAGTCACGAAAGTATAATAATATTCTAATTATTTTCCAAAATTTAGAAAAAGTTTATATTAACAAAGCGATAGACAAAAATCTGCTTCAAATTGCTAAAAAAGGATTATTTTCGAAAGTATCTAATTCTTAATATTTTAAGAATTAGATGGAAAAGAAATTAAAGCATAGACAGAAGTTTGTTTTTACTTTTAAGAATAAAACTTAGGACAATGTATATATTGTATAAACGATAGCTTGTCACAGGGGGATGTGTAGTTGGATAAGTTTGTATGGATTATTATTGCAGTGTTATGTGGTATTACATTGGTCATCTCTTTATATGAGAAGAAGATGGAGAAGTTCCTTAACTTAATGTTGCGTCTAATCGCTGGTGCAGTAGGCATTTATTTGATTAATACAATCTTAGTGACTATGAAGATTGTAAGCCTTGTTGGCCTAAATCCACTCAATATATTAGTAATAGGAGTATTGGGTCTTCCTGGTTTTGCGCTATTATATGGGTTAAGCGCATATTTTTTAATCTTTTGATAATTTACAAATTTTGTTAAAAATATAGTTGACAGGAAACTTCACATGTACTATTATTAAATACAAGAAAAGGAAATAAATTACATAAACTTCACGAAAAGGGGTGATAATATTTTAAAATGTGTAATTACCTGCTTGCTTCTCATTGGGATTGTAATCAATGACTTACATAATTTTAGAGTGAATAACAAGCTGATCCTAATGGGAATGGCAGCAGGAATGACGTTTCAAATAATTGATTATGGGGCATATGGGATTTGGAAGTTCCTCTTAGGATTTATGACACCAATCCTGATCATGTACCTATTTTACCTACTAAAGATGTTTGGCGCAGGAGACATAAAAACATTTGCAGTTATAGGAGGTCTATTTGGACCAAAATTAGTAATGAATTGCATGTTATATTCCTTATTTGTTGGCGGAGTGTGTGCCATTTTGATAATTATCAAATCTAAAAATCTATTTTTTCTATTTTATCGAGTTCGTTCTTTTATTCAATATGTATCCAGTTGTATTTATACAAAAAAAATAGTGAGCTATGACATGGAGAGTGCAAAAGGCGAAGGTGCAGTGATTCATTTTACCGTAAGCATATTCCTAGGCTTTTTGATTACGATGATAGCTTATTATAGATAGGAGAGGTTTCAAATGAAGGAAGCAAGCATCGTCATCTGTGATGAGGATCTACAATATGCCAAGACATTGGTACAAGCATTTCAGCGAGCCAATCAGTTTATGGCCAGCTATATTATCATAAGTGAGCAGCAAAAGATTCTTAAGTACATAAAAGATGAGACTGTAACATTATTTCTTATTGCAGAGAAGGCATACGACCAGGTAGTAAAGGTTGCATGTGAGGAGCTGGAGCAAAAGGAGAAAGAAAAGTTACAAAGAAAGATTATCATAATTACTGAAGTGAAAGAGCAGAGTTATGAGTCAATGCTTTGCATCTATAAATACCAGCCAATCACATCAATCATTGAGCCAATCACTAGCTGGCTGAATGAGCATGAGACAGAGCGGGAGGGCATAAAGGGGCATGCAAAGATTATAGGAGTACTTGCCTTAGCAAGCAGTGATAGTACAAGCTTGATTGGACATATGATTGCGAAAGTATATTCGGAATATCAAAAGGTGATGTTTGTGAATATGGAGGTGCTGCCTTATTGTTATCAGCAAGTTAAGACACCCTATAACTTATCCGATTACATTTATGCAGTCACTGCCTCCAGTGAGATGATTTCTCAGATCGCAAATGGAATGCAATATAAGAATGGAAATGTAACTTGCATTACACCAGTTGCTAGTTTTTCAGATTTATATGAACTGGATGGAGAGTTAGTTCCAACATTTCTTGAACAATTACGAGGGAACACGGATGTAGACATGATCGTAGTTGTAATGGATTTCTTAAGGCCATTTGTTTTAGAACTATTAACGGTGTGTGATACCATTGTATTAAAAGCACCAGCTAATAAGATTGAGGATGGCAAACGAAATCAGTTCTATAAGCTGTTAGAAACAGAGAAGAAAGAATGGCTTCAGGATAAAATGGCATATTGTAATGTAACAACGGAGTATCTGGCATCAAATATACTAGATAGTGGAGAATTAACAGAACAGTTGAAAATGGCATACCAAGGCTGGTTGTCATCCCTATTGAATTGAGGTGGGAAAGTTGAACGAAGAAACACTTCAAAAAGAATTACATCAGCTAGTAGTAGGCCGGTTGGATCTAACAAGAAATCTTCAAGATGAAGAAGTATACTTAGCTATTGATCAAGTATTGATTACCTACAGTCAGACCTCGTATCTTCCGGTTAAGATAAGAAAGCAGATGCGAACGTATATTTTTAATCGAATTCGCAGGCTGGATGTTTTACAGGAATTACTCGATGATAACACGATTACCGAGATTATGATCAATGGTCCAAATCATATCTTTGTAGAGCGGGATGGCAGGCTGATGCAGTGGAATAAGAAATTCGAATCCGAGGAGAAGCTAAATGATGTCATCCAGCAAATTGTTGCAAAAGCAAATCGTGTTGTAAATGAAGCAAATCCCATTGTGGATGCAAGGCTGTTAGATGGTTCCCGTGTCAATGTGGTATTATCGCCAATTGCCATGGACGGTTCCACATTAACCATAAGAAAGTTTGGTGATCACAGCATGACAGTGGAAGACCTGATTGCCTATGGTTCTATTACAGAAGAAATTGCAAAAACACTTCGAAAGCTTGTTCAAGCAAGATATAACATCTTTATCAGTGGTGGTACCGGTTCAGGAAAAACCACATTCTTAAATGCAATGTCTAATTTTATCCCATCCGATGAACGTATTATTACAATTGAAGACTCTGCTGAATTGCAGATACGAAGCATTCCCAACTTAGTTCGATTAGAGGTTCGTAATGAAAATGTGGAAGGAAAGCATGGTATTACTATTCGAGACTTAATTAAATCTTCTCTTCGTATGAGACCAGATAGGATTATTGTAGGTGAGGTTCGTGATGCAGCTGCAATTGATATGCTTACAGCATTAAATACAGGTCATGACGGAAGTCTTAGCACAGGTCATGCCAATTCGCCATCAGATATGTTAAGCAGGTTGGAGACAATGGTTTTATTAGGAACCGAGATTCCCTTATTAGCAGTTCGAAAGCAGATTTCCTCTGCCATTGATCTTATTATTCACCTAGGGCGTCTCCGAGATAAATCGAGAAAGGTATTAGAGATTGTAGAGGTGCTTGGTGTGGTAAACAATGAGATCCAAACAAAGCAGTTATATAAATTTATTGAAACAGGAGTAGATGATAGTGGAAAGATCGTGGGGGTGTTAAAGCAGCAGGGAGAGCTTGAAAATACAGAGAAGTTAGCGAGGGCTGGTTTATTATGATTGATTATAGTGTGTATAAGATGACAAAAGCAGAATGGATGAAAGCAATCGTAATTTCATTATTTGCTGTGTGGGGACTTACCTATTTGTTTTATAAAAATATTATAGTGATATTGATAGCAAGTCCTTTGTCTCTCTTTTTTGTTCGGTTTCAAAAGGAGAGATTAAAGGAGAAACGATATTGGGAATTGAATTTACAGTTTAAGGAGGGGTTATTAAGTATCAGTACTGCATTGAATGCAGGATATTCTATAGAGAATGCGTTATATCAGGCAACAAGGGACTTACTTCTTCTCTATGATGAGGATGCCTATATTATCAAAGAGTTTCAGTATATGTTATATGAGCTTCAAGTAAATAAGACAATTGAGGAGATTTTTTTAGAGTTTTCCGAGAGAGCACATCTGGAAGATGTAACAAACTTCGTAGATGTATTTATTACAGCCAAGCGTACTGGTGGTAATATTATGAAAATCATAGGTGCGACTAGCAATAATATTAATGATAAGATAGAGGTTCGACGGGAGATACAGACGATGCTCACAGCAAAGAAATATGAATCCAATATTATGTGTATCGTTCCTCTTGGAATTATTGTTTATATGTGGCTGTCCTCACCAGGATATATGGATGTCTTATATAATAATGTATTTGGTTTTATTGTTATGACTGTATTGCTTACAGTTTACGTAGCAGCTTACCTGCTATGTAATCACCTGACAAAGATTGAAGTATAGGAGGTGATGCGATGATTTATATTAGCTTAGTTATTTATGTTTTATTCTTATTTGGATTTCTTCTTACAAAGAATTACGAGAAGGAGTTTACAAAATCTCTTAATAAAAAGGAGCATTCGCTTCTTCTATTTTATCCAATGGCATTATATCTTGCCCATTTCTTTGATAAACCCAAAACAGAACGTTTAAAAAATCGGTTGGAACGAATTAAGCTGTTGCATGCAAATGAAGATCCCATTGCACAGTATAAGATCTTTCGAGCAAAGCAGTTTTCATTAGTGTTATTTTGTCTTTTGTTATTTAACTCATTGGCTGTGTGCCTAACCCTTACAGGTAATAAGGAGTCAGTTATAAAGGATGGTGTGATTAATCGGCCTTCTTATGGTCAGGAAAGTTCAGATGTGGATGTGGATGTTGTATTTGATGGTCAGGATGAAAATATAACAAGGCATACAACAATATCAGTAGCACCAAGAGAATATACACAACAGGAGTTTGATAAGAAAGCAGAGGAATCAGAAGCTTATCTTGAAAATGCTATACTTGGCGAGAACGTTAGCCTGGACAAGATTTATTATCCACTGCAGCTAGTGAAAAACATTCCAGATACTGGAATTAGTGTGGAATGGGAGTTAGATGAAGATAATTTGATTGACTATGAAGGAGCAGTGAATCATAAAGGGCTTACAGAATCTAAGTTTATAACAATCTATGCAGTTATGAAAAGCGGAGAGTTTGAGCTACAACATATGATGAACCTAACCATTCTTCCAGAGCAGTTGAGTAAGGAAGACCAGTTGCTTTATAGCTTTCAGTCCTCTTTGGAATCAGCCAATAAAGAAAGTGCAACCGATGATAAGGTCACACTTCCAACATCTATTGATGACCACAACGTATATTATGAGGAA
This sequence comes from bacterium, assembly GCA_030539495.1. Taxonomy (GTDB): domain Bacteria; phylum Bacillota; class Clostridia; order Lachnospirales; family Lachnospiraceae; genus KM106-2. Next base: position 82,624 of record JAUNRX010000001.1, read on the forward strand.
AAGAAGGAGGACAGTTATGGAGTACTCATTGCATTTGCAGCATTGGTTCTAATCTTAGTGTTTATCCTAATGGAGCAACAGTTAAATAAACAAAAGGAAGAACGGGATATAGAGATTATGTTAGATTATCCAGAGGTGATTAATAAGTTTACCTTATTGATTGGAGCTGGAATGACCATAAAAAAAGCTTGGGAAAGAATTGTTTTGGAATATGAAGATCGTAAGAACAGTAATAAGACAAAACGAAGATATGCCTATGAAGAGTTGAAGGTAACCCTATTTGAGTTAAATAATGGCGTAAATGAGGCAAGGGCATATGAGAATTTTGGCAGGCGAATGCAAGTACTTCCTTATATGAAATTCAGTTCATTGCTTTCCCAAAATGTATCGAAAGGGATGGAGGGCATTATAAAGGCATTGGAGTTAGAGTCCTATAGTGCATTTGAGGATCGAAAGGAATTAGCCAAACGATTGGGAGAAAAGGCAGGAACCAAGTTGCTGCTGCCTATGGGCATTATGTTGATTTTAGTATTTATCATGATATTGATACCGGCATTTACAAACTTTTAGTAAGTAGCAAGGTATTCTATATAAAATAAAAATTATAAAGGAGGATTCAATTATGGATCAAGTAAAAAAAGAATTAAACATGGTAAAAGAAAGTGTAAAAGGTTTTGTAAATGAGGAGGATGGTGTTGGTATTATCGAGGTTATTTTGATTTTAGTAATTTTAATTGGATTTGTTGCGTTATTCAAAGATCAGATTGATGAAGTTATTCAGAAAGCATTAGGTAATATTACTACAGATTCAGGAAAAGTTACACATTAAGGAGTAGCAGAATAGAAGTCCATCGGTTAGGGGGAGAAGAAAGTGGTATATAAGGTGCAAGGAAGCATAACTGTTTTTTTAAGCTTTATTTTAGCAATTATATTAGCGTTAATTGGAACATTGCTGGATGTGGCAAGAGTAGATATGGCGAATAGTTTTTCATACCGATCATTAGTCTCTGCTGTAGATACTGAGTTTACCAAGTATTGCAGCGAGCTTTATGAAGACTATCATATCTATATGCTGGGGAATGGCCATAGTCTGGATGATGTCAGCGGTGAGGAATTTTTGAACTCCATGACGAAGTACCTTATGTACTCTTTTGACTCAGATACCGATCTAACCTTCCTTCATACACCAGTGAAGGTTAAAGGAACAGAGTTGTTAAACCTATCGGTAGATAGCTGTAAGGTAGATGGAACCACATCATTAGCAGATTATGATGGCAAGATCTTTGAAGACCAGATTGCTCAGTATATGAAATACTATGTTGCAGGAGATGCAGCAGATGGAATTCTAGCAAAGCTTAACTTATTACAGCAGTCCAAGGAGACTATGACAGTTGTACGTAAGAAAAATGAAGTAGATGAAAAGGTTGCAAAGATTGATAAGAGCATTATGAAGTTAATGCAGGAAGTGGAAGGCATCACATTTAAGAATAACTCTTTAGTTGTGACAAAGGATTATATGATCAAGATACAAAACAGCTTTGCAAAGAAGTTCTGTACAACAAAGATATCACCCAATAATGTAGGGATTAATCATAATGTAGTTTGGGACTCTTTAAAAGAACAGTACATAAATCCAGTGAGTAAGTTAAATAACATAAAAGCATCCCTTAATGAGTATACAGAGAGCGAGCCGGCCATCCAAGAAATACAAAGCCAGATTGATAAGCTAAAAGGTCAGATTGATGAGCTGGAGCATCCAGTCATTACTCCGACACCACCTGCACCGACGCCAATACAAGCCTCAGGACCACAAAGCCTCGTACTTCCGACTTCAGGAGCTGAACAAGTTACATCGACTCCAATAGCTGTGCCAACTGCTGCACCAGGACCAAGTGAGGAAGAGGTAAACAAACAAATTGAGGACTTAAAGGCTAAGGTGAAAGAGAAAGAAGCAGAAAAGAAAAATAAGGAGGAACAGCGAAAGAAACTTCTTCCTGCAGTTCGAGAAGAAGCCGGTGAATTATATGAACAGGCGGAGGGGGTGTTAATCCATACACGTCAAGCTCTTAGAGAGATAGACAACGTCAATACAGCAAAAAATGAGAGCATGTCTTCGATAAATGAGTTTGAGACGACATTGAAAGAGAGTAAGGATAAAGTGGATAAGGATACATATAAGGGATTACAAGATGATTTTAAGGATACAAAGGATTATGTAAATCAGTTGGACAAGAATGGATGTGATACCTCAGTCGTTGGAAATGTACTCAATATGAAGTCTACTTTATCAACCAATAGTACTATATTAGATAATACGGTAAAGATCAGTGAGCAGGCAAAGTATCTTCCGGTAGATAAGGTAGACGAAGTAAAGGGGTTAGTCGACCAGTTAATTAGTCAGTATGATTCCTATTCAATCAAATCTCTGCATTTTGATTATAGTACCCTTACGGTAGAAGAAAATGCAAAGAATCCACTTACTGCATTTAAATCATTGGTGGATGGTGGATTACTAGAATTAGTCGTAGATGATACAAGTAAGCTTGCTAATACCACATTGGATAGTTTTAGTCTGGTAAGTAAGACAGTATGTAAAGATACGCCTGATCTTAATAAGGATGAACAAGACAATAAGCAGCTAGCGGACAATCTTGGAAAGGGGGATATCAAAGACAGTGGAATATCAGATAGTCTCAAAGGATATGAGGCCAACTGTGAGAGTGCCAATGTTAAGGATAGCAAAACCAATGACATTGCCAGAAAAGTATTAATAAATGAATATGGTGTTACAAACTTTCTAAATTTGATGGATGATCTAAATAAGGACAAGTCAAAAGATGCTAAGGAACAAAAAGCAACAAAGATAAAGTATGAGCAAGAGTACTTGGCAATTGGCAGCTACAATGAGCAGGATAATGTGAAAAGTATTGTTATGAGGACGATCTTTATGAGGACAGCAGTCAATTATATCTCCTTATTGACGAATTCAAAATGCAGGACAGAGGCTAAGGAGACTGCCACCGCGTTAGTCGGTTTTACAGGATTAGCACCACTAGTTTTGCTAACTTCCCAATTAATTCTGATTGCCTGGGGATTTGAAGAGTCATTGGTAGATACAAGGGCATTGCTAGATGGAAAGAATGTGGCATTCTTTAAGCAGGCAAATGAGTTTAGTGTAGAGTACAAGGATCTTTTATTAATTAACAAAGAGACAATTAAGAAAAAAGCAAATAAATATAAGGACAATTCAAAAAGTCCCATTTCCCTATCTTATAACGACTATCTAAGAATCTATATGCTTATGGTTCCATCAGATACTTTATCGTATCGAATGATGGATTTAATCCAAGAAAATATGCGAACTCGTTATGACAAACAGTTTCAGCTTCTAAATGGTATTTTTGGAACCAGAGTATCTTTAACAGTAACTATGCCAGGTAAGTTCTTAACAATTCCATTTATTAAAAAGCTCTCAGGATATGATGGTTCTAGTGCGACAATTAAAGTTAGTACAGATTATTCCTATTAGGAAAAGGTGCCCCTTCAGGGTGCCATAAGATGTCCATTCTCAAAAAAATATGCCAAAAATAAAATTATAGTTCTCTCTTCAAGCAATCTGTTGCCCCAGAAAAGCGTGAAAATCGAGAGTGGACGTCTTAGAGCACCCTGGATGTGGAAAGGAGATTAAAATGACACGAATAAAAAAATGTAGAGGTTCCATTACCGTAGAGGCTGCATTTATTATGCCGATTTTCATTTTTGTACTTCTTTCCTTTCTATATTTCTTTCAGCTATTTACGCTACAGGAACATATTCAGGAAAGTATTACAAGAGTTTCAAAAGAGGCTTCCCAATATGGGTATGTATATAACTATATAACAGAGAAAAAAGAGCAGGATCAGAACGAGAAAGAGACGTCTAATGCAAAAAAAGTAGTGCAGGGATTTGTAGATGGAACTTTATTTCGAACCAAGTTCCTTGAGAATATGGGGGACAATGTAAATGATAGCTGCATTATGGGTGGAGTGAAAGGTATTAGCTTCTTAGAAAGCAGCTTTATGAAGCAAGAGGATAATATTGAAGTGGTAGCGATGTATGAAGTTAAGATACCAGTCTTGTTCTTTAACCTACGTCCATTTACCGTAGTACAAAGAGTACATTCCAGAGCATTTGTTGGCCAGCGTCTGGTAGAAAAGAAGACTGAGGACACAGATGGAAAATTGAAAGATACAGAAGACACGTATGTATACATAACAAGAACTGGAACGGTATATCACAAAGATAAGAATTGTACCTACCTTAAGGTTAAGCTGATCAGTGTTCCTGGTAAGGATCTTGCAGCAAAACGTAACGCCAGTGGTGCAAAGTATTATCCATGTGAGAGCTGTATGAAGGAAAAATTAGATAATAATAAGACGTACTATATCACCGAGTATGGGACAAGGTATCACTGCAGCAGTACATGCAATAAGATTGAGCGGGATGTTAAAAAAGTAAAGCTTAGTGAGGTTGGTTCAAGAAAGCCATGTTCAAAGTGTGGAAAGTAGAAAGGATGGTTTAAGATGGGGATATCAGAAGTAATTAAGATGTTAGTTGTAATTGGAGTATTGCTGATCTGTTCATATACCGATATTCGAGAAAAGAAAGTTTCGATATGGATTATCATTACGGGAGTACAGGCAGTGATCGTATTAAACTTTATTACAAAGGATATTACAATGATAAATGCTTTATTAGGCGGAATCATTGGGCTTCTTCTAATTGGAGTAAGCAAGCTTACAAAGAATGCATTAGGACTGGGAGATGCAATGTTGATAGCAATGATTGGATTAGCATTAGGAATGTTTAATACATTACTAGCATTATTCTATGCATTATTAATTACTGCAGTAGTATCTGCTATCTTACTTGTATTTAAAAGAGTCAAAAAACAGTCTCAAATGCCATTTGTGCCATTTATTCTACTGGGGTATCTGGGGGTGATCTTTTCATGGTAAATGGTAAGAAGGTGCAAGCAAGCATTACAGTAGAGGCGGTATTTGTATTCCCGATTGTTTTATTTATTCTGATAGCGCTCCTTTATTTCTCGTTATATCTCCATGATCAGACGGTAGTGTCATGTGTGATTGACGAGGCGAATGAACGGTTAAATCAAGCGGTACGGCAGCCTAGTAATTATGAGACGGGTGCAATCAGTTACGATAAGATTACGAGCGAGAGCTTGTTATGTAGGTTTAATGGAGACTATAGCGTAGAAATTAAAAGTATGAAGGAATTTATCAAAACTAGATTAAATAAACGCTTAATGTTGGGAGATGTGGAAAAAATTGAGGTGAAGAAGGACCGAACGTCAATTTCCACTACAGTTATTACAAAGAGTAGAATTCATTTCTTTCCGGCATTAGAGTATCTTAAGAATTATCATACGAGTGTAAATACAGCAGAGTGTGAGGTAAATAATACTTCTGAGTATGTCAGGGCTGCAAGTGTTACTTTGGATATAGTGTCCCAGACAAAGGCATTTGATAAGGTAGTAGATGTAATTAATAAAATCGATAACGTATTAAAATAGATAGATGGGTGATGTTATGGTTGAGCATGAAGTGAAAAGAGGAGGATCTAAGACAGTTGTAAGTATTACAATTAAGGAGTCCTCACAGTTTAATGAATTTCAATATCGTATGCTGAAAGAAAATCAGGTAGAGGGCATATTGAAGGTGGAACGATCCATTCAAAATGAAACAGTAGTTTATGATTATGATATATCAGGAATGCAGTCTTTCGAAGAAAGAAATCAAGGTAAGAAGTTAAACATTATGGAAATCAAGGAGTTATATACAAAAGTATTATCCACATTATTACTTGCAGAGGAGTATTTTTTGGAGAAAGACAGCTTTATTATTGGACAAGAGTTTATTTATTTTTTAGCAGCAAGCCGAGCTTATGGAGTGATCTACTGTCCAGAGTATAAGAGGGAGATTAAAGAACAGTTTGCAGATTTAACAGAATATATAATCAATCATATTGGATATGAGGAACAATCTGGAGTAGCCATGGTATATGAGCTGTTTAAGATGTTTCGAGATGGACATTCTACTCTTAAGGACATCCTTACGTATCTTAATGAAGGTCAAAGAAGACCAGAGATGCCTAATCAAATGCAAAGCCAAGTATCATCAAATCCTATGTGTAATCAAGGAGGTGGATCAGTGGGATATCAGAATCCAATCGCTTCACAAATGAATAATCCCGTACAGCCAGCAAAGATACAGCAGCAAAATAGCTATAAGCCAATGAGTTCAAAAGAGCAAGCACCAGAGAGGCAGCAGGAAAATGGGTTTTCTAGTAAGAAGCTATTATTATACTGTGGAAGTATTTGTGTCGGTCTTGGTATATTTTTAGCACTTTATTTGTCAGGGATGCTATTTGTGGGACATACAAAGAAGCTAGATACTTCAAAACTATTCGGGATAGTACTCTTATTAGGAACTGTAGTTGGATATGCATGTTATCGAATCAATCAAATGAAGGTAGAGGAAAAGCCAAAGCAGAAAAAAGAAAAGAAGACGTCGAAACCGCAGCAAATGTCAATACAGTCCGTGAATGTGATATCTCAACAGATGCCAGCACAGGAACCGGTTAATATGATGCCTCAGCAGATGCCAGTGCAGCAGCAACAGAAATCTTATGCTGGAACCAATCATAAGCAGTACTGTCTGGTAGATGCCGGACCTAGCCATGGGCAGCAGTACATGCTTTATAAGACGCCATATTTAGTTGGAAAGTCTTCCGAGCAGGTGGATGGGGTAATCTATAGTGAGGCAGTCAGCAGAGTACATGCAGAATTTATTATTGAAAATAATCAGCTTTATGTGATGGATATGTCGTCTACCAATGGAACATATGTAAATCGAAGAAAGATCGGCAGTAATCAACGAATTCCAGTAAACCCAGGTGATGAAATTCGAATTGCAGATAAGCAGTTTCAGCTCATTTCATAGTAGAGAGTTAAGAAAAGATTTACTAACGAAGTCTTGCACTTTATGCTATAATAAACGCAAAGAATGTCATAAAGGTAGGAGGCTTCTATGTTAGTTGATTTGAAGCATTTCTTTATGCAACGATCTTATAAAGAAATGAACACAAACAGCAATCTGTTAACGGTATTATATCAGCCAGATGGTGAAGATGTACTGGTGCTTGTGTTAAATGATTTGGTATCTGGAATAGAGGCAACAAAAGAGCAGTACGATCATGTATTATGGCAAGTAGAGCAGGCATTTTATAAAAATGGATTTAGAAATGTGAACATATTAAGTATTATTTGCACCAAAAATATAGATCGAGTAAAAGTATTTTGTTCAGCAGATGCATATACCCATTGGATTATTGATCAAAATACAAAACGAGTATTAATCTATGAAAATCAGCAGCGCGGCTACTGGGAGATACAAAAGCAGATAGAGCAGTTTTTAGAGGGAAAAGCACAGCCAGTAAGGGAGCCTGTCTACACAAATTATGGACAGACAAAAGAGACATTAGCAAGTAAGGCAAAGAGGTTGTACTATCGATATCCAGTCGTAACCATAGGTCTTGTAGTCGCCAATGTAATTGTATTTCTATTATGTGCATTAACAGGATCCACAGAGGATACCATGCATCTATATGATTGGGGAGCAAGTGCTTATGGTGCAGTTGTTAATGAGCATGAGTATTATCGATTATTTACGGCAATGTTCTTACATGCAGGACCGGAACATCTCATTAATAATATGTTTGTTTTGATCATTATTGGTGAACGTTTAGAAAAGATATTAGGTAAGATTCGATATACTTTGGTATATCTAGTTACTGGATTAGCGGCATCAGTAGGCTCAATTATTTATTATCAGTTAATTGGCGAGAATGTGGTCGGTGTTGGTGCATCGGGTGCAATCTTTGGTGTTATCGGTGGTATTTTTTATATGGTAGTCCGATATCGTGGAAGACAGACTGGAATTACCACAAATCGAATGATATTATTTTTGATGTTAAGTTTATATAGTGGAGTCAGCAATGCTTCGCAAGTTGATAATACTGCCCATGTAGTGGGATGTCTATCAGGTATTATTATGACATTTATTATGGATGAATTACAAAGAAGAAAAGGGACTAGGAGAAATAAATGAAGATAAATGTTTATTATGGCGGACGAGGAATTATCGAAGATCCAACATTATTCGTAGTAAATAAGTTAATCGAGGTATTAGAAGAACTTCGAGTAGAGGTGGAGCGTTTTAATCTTTATGAAGAGAAGAATACAATCAGTATGCTGCCTCAGACATTAAAGGATGCGGATGGAGTAATTTTAGCAACTACAGTAGAGTGGTTGGGAATTGGCGGCTATATGCAGCAGTTCTTAGATGCATGCTGGTTCTATGCAGATAAAGAGAAAATGGAAAAGTTATATATGCTTCCTGTCGTATTATCGACTACTTATGGGGAACGTGATGCAGAAAATACTTTGATTAAGTCATGGGAGATGCTTGGTGGAAAGATTCAGCCAGGTTTATGTGCTTATGTTAAGGATCATGTTGAATTTGAAACAAATAGTGAGAATGTAAAGCATATTGAAAAGTATGCAGAAGACCTATATCGTGCAGTGAATAAGAAGGTAAAAGTATTCCCAAATAGCCAGATTGCAATGAAGCAAAATGTACTTCGTAATATTTCTCTAGAATTAACTCCTCAAGAAAGTGAACAGCTATCCATGTATGTATCTGATGATACGTATATCAAAAAGCAGAAGGAAGACATTCAGGAATTAACAGAGTTATTTAAAGGCATGCTTTCCGATGTAAAGCCTTCTGATACAGAGTTTGTAAACGAATTTGAAGCAGCTTATAAGCCTTTAGAGGGATTTAAGGCTGTATATTCTATCTTTATGCAGGATACAGATAAGAATCTGTTGATTGAAGCAGATAATGCTAAGATTTCTGTATATTATGGAGAAACTGAGGACGCCGATGTAATTGCAAGAACGACACGTGACGTGGTACAGAAGATTATAACTGCACAGGTATCGTTCCAAAATGCCTTTATGACAGGAGAAATTGCTGCAAAAGGTAACTTTAAAATATTACGAAATTTCGACTCAATTTTTGAGTTCTAAATAAAAATATTTGAGTTTATCACACATAGTAAATTATATATCTACAAATACTACCGGTATATAATTTACTAGTGAGGTGATAGCTTGAAACTGAATAACAGATCAAAATTACAAAGACAGCTTTTCTTAATTGCTATTACCTCCATTGGAGTGTTTATTGCATTTCGGTACTTCTTACCACTAATTTTCCCATTTATTTTTGCATACCTTATTATGAGGCTGATCCTTCCTATTGTTCGGTTTTTAAAAGAAAAGTTGCATTGTCCAGTAATCCTAGGCAGCATTATTTCGCTCTTAGTAACGGTTGGTGCACTAGGCAGTGGTATCTTTTATGTATTATGTGTAGTGTTGGAACAGTTAAGAGGATTTCTTAGGAACATACCAATCTATACTCAGATTGTAGTTACAAACTTAGATTTAATTTGCTGTAAATGTGACTGCTTATTGGGATTTACGGATGGAACAGCATATAATTATCTTTTTGACCATATGAGCTCGGTATGGGGCTTGGTCAAACAAGTTACACTTCCTGTAATCTCTACTCATACATTGAGTATTTTTTGGGGAATTATTGGATTTATCTCCATACTATTTATTATCATTATCGCAGTCATCAATATGATTTTGGATTATGACAGTATACGTTCTAGTTATTTACAAAGTGAGTTATATCAAACGATTTCTCCGGTTACTAGTAAGTTAGCTAAAGTTGGTGTTGCCTATATAAAGACGCAGTTAATTATTATGTTTATTAACAGCGTTATTTTGGTGAGCGGTTTTTACTTTATTGGATCACCTTATGCTTGGCTTGCCGGCATTGGTATTGCGATTATGGATGCATTTCCGGTAGTGGGAAGCGGGCTGTTCTTAATTCCTATTGCTGCAATCAAATTAGTTGGAGGAAGGTATTTTGCAGCAGCTACTTTAATTTTATTATATGGCGTATGTGAATTTATCCGTTCTTTAATTGAGCCGAGATTATTAGGGGATCGGATTGGATTAAAACCAATCTTTACACTGATGTCCATGTATGTGGGAGTACAGTTATTTGGTGTGATTGGCTTTTTATTAGGACCATTAGCCTTAGTAATTATAAAGACAATCGTTGAAGAGACACAAAATGCTGGAAAAGAGGAGAAGGGTCAAGCAGAAGAGAGTGAACAGCAGAAGTAGGTGGATTTTTGGACTTAAATCTTGACAAAAGTGGGGAGTTAACTTAAAATCAAGCTATATAAGGCGTCGAAAAGGATTAGTAGGATATTTATGCTTTTAAAGAGAGAGAATCAGTTGGTGAGAGATTCTTAAAGAACAGATATTTGAACCTACCTTGGAGCTCTGTATGAAAATACAGCGTATTTCCTGCGTTATTGGATGAAAAGAGAGTAACAAAAAGTTACTAAATAGGGTGGTACCGCCGAGTCTTTCGGTCCCTTGTGGACGTGAGTAGACTTTTTTTTATGCTTAAAATCAGAGTACTCATATCCGAAATGTGAAACTATAGTCTGTACAGTGCAGACTGTTGAGCCAACAAGAAAGGAAGACAATTATTATGGGAAACAATAATAAAAAATTAGTAGAAGCCATTACACCTATGGCAGATGATTTTGCACAATGGTATACAGACGTTGTTAAAAAAGCAGAATTAATCGATTATTCAAGCGTTAGAGGATGTATGATTTTTAGACCAAATGGTTATGCATTATGGGAAAACATCCAAAAGAACTTAGATGCTAAATTCAAGGAAACAGGCGTAGAAAACGTTTATATGCCTATGTTCATTCCAGAAAGCTTATTACAAAAAGAAAAAGATCACGTAGAAGGTTTCGCTCCTGAAGTTGCTTGGGTTACTCATGGTGGATTAGAACCATTACAAGAAAGATTATGTGTTCGTCCAACTTCTGAAACATTATTCTGTGATTTATATTCTAATATTGTTCAATCATATAGAGATTTACCTAAATTATATAACCAATGGTGTTCCGTTGTACGTTGGGAAAAGACAACTCGTCCATTCCTTCGTTCTATGGAATTCTTATGGCAAGAAGGCCATACAGCACATGCTACAGCAGAAGAAGCAGAAGAAAGAACAGTTCAAATGCTTAACTTATATGCTGATTTCTGTGAAAACGTACTTGCAATCCCAATGATCAAAGGTCGTAAAACAGATAAAGAAAAATTTGCTGGTGCGCACTCTACTTACACAATTGAAGCACTTATGCATGATGGTAAAGCACTTCAATCTGGTACTAGCCATAACTTCGGTGATGGATTTGCTCACGCATTCAACATCCAATACACTGACAAACAAAATAAACTTCAATATGTTCACCAAACTTCTTGGGGTATGTCCACAAGAATTATCGGTGCGATCATCATGGTTCATGGGGATGATTCAGGTTTAGTATTACCTCCAAGAATCGCTCCAACTCAAGTAATGATCATTCCTATTGCACAACATAAAGAAGGCGTACTTGAAAAAGCAGCTGAATTAAAAGAACAATTATCTAACAAATTCCGCGTAAATGTGGATGCAACAGATAAGAGTCCAGGCTGGAAATTCTCTGAACAAGAAATCAAAGGTATCCCAGTTCGTATCGAAATCGGACCAAAAGATATCGAAGCTAACCAAGCAGTTATCGTTCGTCGTGACACAAGAGAAAAACTTGTTGTTTCTTTAGATGAAATCGAAACTAAACTTGGTGAAGTGTTAGAACAAATGCAATCTGACATGCTTGAAAGAGCAAGAGCTCATAGAGATTCTCACACTTATGAAGCTACAACTTACGAAGACTTTAAGAAAACAGTGGAAGAAAAACCTGGTTTCGTAAAAGCTATGTGGTGTGGCGATGTAGAATGTGAAAACAAGATCAAAGAAGATACTGGCGCAACTTCTCGTTGTATGCCATTTAAACAAGAACAATTATCTGAAACTTGTGTTTGCTGTGGAAAACCTGCGAAAGCTATGGTTTACTGGGGCAGAGCATATTAGAAATAGGTTCTTTATAGGAAAAAGCCCTCTGATAGCTTAGACTATCCGGGGGCTTTTCTTTTATGTATTGACTTAGTAAAGTGGCTCTTCTATAAAGATTACAATAGTGGGAGTTATTTCATAAGGAGAAGACACTTTATTGTATTTTTACTATGTAATTCCTTAATCCTACCGAATAAACGAGGAATTAATCGGTAAGAATTAAGAAGTAGATAACTTTATTATTCTCGAATTAAGGAGAATACATTTGATTTCTTAAGTGATTTCACTAAGAGATAAATGATCAGTGTATTAAGCACCAACATAATGAGTTGAACTGGAAGGCGAATGCCTAAGTACCCTATAAATGATGTACCGTAAAGGCATGCTAATACATAGGATTTTAATAAAAAGTCAACGAATAATGTGTTGCAAAATACTGTGAATGATAATCGGATTAAAGTAAAGTTCTTGCGATATAAGAAGAACCCGTAAATAAATCCAGTAAGGATTGCACATAGAGTGATTCCTGGTGCGAAAGATCCGCCTGGTTTAATTACGAAATTTAATAAATCCACTGCACCTGCTGTGCATGCTCCAACGATAGGACCATATAGGATTCCGATAATTGCAATAGGGACATAGGTGAAACTGATACGAATGCTTTCTGTAAGATAGAAAGACATATAGCCTAGGATAATCGATAGTGCCATTAGCATGGAACATGCAGTGAGACATTTCACGCTCTTTAATTCTCTTGAGCTTGATTTAAACATGGTAATCGTATTTCTCATAAAAAAATGACCTCCTTTGCAGACCGAGCGCTACAACAAAGAGGTATAAATATCTATGTGTAGCAGCGGGATGCGAATGTTGTACCGCAAGCGATTGCTTTTCGTCCGCCCAGCAACTCCCCGTCTGGATGGCACTTAACGCACAACGTTCTACTCTGCTTACTCTTTTTAATTTATGTGAGCAACGAGTCAAAGTCCTGCTTGCACGACCTTGACGACTGCTACTATAACGAGAGAAAATCACAAAAGTGTTTCCTCTCGTTTTCGTGTTAAAGTATAACACAAGTATGTGATAATGCAATATCTTTTTCAAAAATATTGTTTTACAACGTCGAACACATTATAATGATAGCAACTATGAAATATATGATAATAACACTAGAAGTAGGTAAAAATATATGAAAATTAAGGTTCCAGAACATGTAGAATATATTATTAATACATTAATGAAAAATGGATTTGAGGCTTATGCAGTAGGAGGATGTGTGCGTGATACAATTCTTAACCGTATGCCAGGAGACTGGGATATTACAACATCTGCAAAGCCTGAGCAAGTAAAGGAATTGTTTAAACGCACCATTGATACTGGAATTGAACATGGGACCGTTACGGTCATGCTTGATAAGATTGGTTATGAGGTTACAACATACCGTATTGATGGAGAATATGAGGATAATAGACATCCCAAAAGTGTTGAATTCACAAGTAATTTAGTAGAGGACTTAAAGCGAAGAGATTTTACAATTAATGCAATGGCTTACAATGATAAAGATGGAATTGTAGACGAATTCTGTGGCCTGGAAGATATTGAACGAAAAGTAATTCGCTGCGTTGGAACTGCAGGCGATCGTTTTGACGAGGATGCCCTTCGTATTATGCGAGCAGTTCGTTTTGCTGCACAGCTTGGATTTTCTATTGAAGAAGAGACAAGAAAGGCAATTGAAGAGAAGGCAGTGCATTTAAAGAATATTAGTGCTGAAAGAATTCGTGTGGAGTTAGTAAAGCTATTAATCTCAGAACATCCAGAGTTACTAGTAACGGCTTATGATCTTGGAATAACAAAAGTTATGCTTCCAGAGTTTGATTTAATGATGAAAACCGGACAAGCTAATCCACATCATATTTATAATGTTGGAATTCATACGGTTAAGGCAATCGAAGCAATGAAAGAGCTTGCAAAAGGAAACTACCCCGATAAGGAATATACAATTCTTTGTCTTACGATGTTGCTTCATGATGCAGGAAAGCCAAAGATGAAGGTGACGGATGAGACAGGAAGAGACCGTTTCCATGGACATCCTCAAGAGAGTGCGATTATTGCCAAAGATGTATTACGTCGATTACGATTTGATAACCATACGATTGATGTAGTCACAAGATTAGTACTAAATCATGATTATCGTATCGAGCCAACTGCTGTGGCGGTTAGAAGAGCATCGAATAAGATTGGTCTTGAGTATATGCCATATCTATTCCTTGTACAAAGAGCTGATGTTATGGCCCAAAATCCATCCACACAGAAAGAGAAGATGGATAGAATGGAGGAAGTGGAACGACTTTATGCAGAGTTATGTGAAAAGCAGCATTGTGTACAATTAAAGGACTTAGCGGTAAGCGGAAGAGATTTGATTGAACATGGATTAAAACCAGGAAAAGAGTTGGGAGAAGTCTTAAATAAACTGCTTGGCATGGTAATTGAACAGCCGGAGCTTAATACAAAGGATCAGTTATTAGATATTTCAGAATCAATTAGAATGTCATAGTTTTTAGGAATGAAACCATTTAGAGCCTCATAATATTAAACAAGACATCCATACCGTGATTATTGTCATGCATGTAGCATGACTACTGTAGTGTGCACAATTGTTGTAGGATGATTATTTTGATTGGAGGCAATCGATTTGGACGACAAACATGGTGAAATTTTTAGACAGTATGACCTAAAAGTGTACAATACGTATCGTGCTAGAGGTGCGTTTCTTTTAGAAACCAATCAAGGGATTAAGCTGCTTAAGAGCTTTGAAGGGTCCAAAAATCATCTGATATATGAGAACAAAGTAAAGGATGTACTAATAAACAAGGGAATTACGAACATTGATTTATTAGTGCCAAACAAAGTAGGTGAATATATATCAGATGATTCTTCTTCCAGCAGCTATATCATAAGGAATTGGTTCTCAGGGGAAGAATGCAATCTGAAGGAGTTAAAAGACGTTCAGAACGCTGCAAAAAATCTAGCAACGATACATATGTATATGCAGAATATCGATACGACGGAAGAGGAGAAGAACTATTTCCTACAACAGAACCTGTCTACGGTATTTGAAAAGCATAACAAGGAGTTAAAGCGGGTACGTACATATATTTGGAACAAGAAGCAACGCAATGAGTTTGAAAATAATTTTTTGATTCTGTTTGATGATTTCTATAAACAAGCATTGAATGCCACCAAGTTATTAGGTGAATCTCAGTACGAAAGCCTATATATAAACAGCTGTCAGGAAAATATGGTCTGCCATGGAAATTATAACTATCATAATTTGTTAGTTTCTAAAAATATAATCGCAACCACCAACTTTGATAAATGTTGTATTGGAGTACAGATTACCGATCTCTATCAGTTCCTAAGGAAGTGTATGGAGAAGAATAATTGGTCACCAGATCTAGGTGCAGCAATTATTGATAGTTATAATGAGGTGAAGCAACTAAGTAAAGAAGAAATACAGACTCTTTATCTGTTACTTCTTTACCCAGAGAAGTTTTGGAAAGTTACAAATTATTATTTTAATAATAAAAAGTCTTGGATCTCCAAGCGAAATATCCAAAAGCTTATGAGTCAGCAACAGCAGGCTCCTTTAAAAGCTCAGTTCTTAAAAAAATTGTTCTCAGATGTAATGGAGTAATGGAAAGGCCATCGATTGACTGGAAATCTTATTTTTCAGTTGATCAATGGTCTTTTCCCTTTTCCTTCGCTATATGCTAGTGTATAATTACCATGAAACATGTCGAATTAAAGAAAAATAACGAAGAGGTAGCATATGAGTAACAACACTTTTATGAAAAGACCTTTTGTACAAAAGTGTATTTTAGGCTTAATTGTAGTCGGGTTTCTAACAATTCTAGCTGGTACACTTATAAACATTAAGGGAACGAAACAAAAAAAGATACCAAATCAACCAATGAATAGTTTGAATACAGTTGCTCCGCAGAGGGAAGTTACTGTTATGGGGATTGTTAAGAGCATCGACAATACTGCCCATGTAATGACCATTACAGATATTAATACAAAGATGGATTCTGTATATAGTTTTACTGGAGGCACAAATGTAATCGGAAGATATGGGAAAGTACTTATGGTTAAGAACTTATGTCTAGGTGAGATTGTGAAGGCAACCTATGACTCCTCCAGTAATAAATTAGTGAAGTGTGAGATTACACAGGAGGCTTGGGAATATAAAGAGGTTTCCAATTGGAGTTTAGATAAAGAGAAAAAGACATTATATGTTGGATCAAATACATTTAAATATGGGGAGCTATTCGAAGTATTTAACAGTACAGAAAGAATCGACAGCAATGCATTAAGTGAAAAAGATGTGCTTACGGTAAAGGGAATAAATGGGCAAGTATATTCTGTAATCGTATCAAAGGGGCATGGAACATTTCAACTTGCAAACTATAAAGAGTTTATAGGAGGCACAATTGAAATTGGCTATGATGTAATGACTAAGGTAGAAGAGGATCAGGTCATCACGTTAACAGAAGGCGACTACCGTGTAACTGTGAAAAAGGGAACATTAGAAGCGGTAAAATATATCCATGTTGCAGCAAATGATATGACTACGCTCAATTTAGGAGAATATAAGAAGCAGCCTGCAAAACAGGGAAAAGTAAGATTTGTCATTTCACCAGAGGGTGCAGATTTATATATAAATAATGTAGAGACAGAATATGAAGCAGATATCAGCTTAGAATATGGACAGTACACGGTAAAGGTAAGTTGTGCCGGATATCAGACATTTACGGAAACGCTTACAGTGGGAACGGATGCGGAGACACTTTATATTGATTTAGTGGACTCGGCTCTATCTAAGGCAACGCCAACGCCATCGACCACAGCGACAGCGAGCGTTACATCAAGTCCTGCAGCAACAAATTCAGTAACTTCAACGAATGCACCAATGGTAACAGTAGGGCCTACTTCATCTGCAAGTGCCACGGTAAGTGCATCGCCATCGACCACAGCAACAAGTTCTCCAGGAGCGTTAGCAACAGATTCTGATCATACAATTACAATCAGTGGGCCAAGTGGTGCAAAGGTATATATTAATAATGAATATAAAGGAATGATACCATTGACGTTCACCAAGATTATTGGTTCTAATATTTCTTGTACACTTAAGAAAGATGGACAGAGTGATAAGACATATCGATTAACGGTTAATGATGATAATGCAGATGTAAATTGGCATTTCAGCCAATGGTGGTAATCGGAAACTTGTATCATATTTTATAGCTGTACTCTCATAGGATATAGTAGAGAAGTTATAAAAGGAGTCGTTGTCTTGAAAAAATGCAGGTCTATTCTATGTGTAATCCTAATTTGTGTATGCATGGCTACGATCGTTAGTGCATGTCATACAAAGGAGAAAGAAATAGAACGTATCCAAGATTTAGAGTTTACAGTGGTTCCGGATGAGAATGTACCACAGGAGCTAATGAAAATCATTGAGGAGAAGAAAGAGTCTCCGTTTAAATTAAAGTTTACAAGTACAGACAACGAATACTTGTATGTCGTAGTTGGATATGGAACCCAGAATACAGGTGGATATAGTATTAGCGTGGATGATTTCTATCTTGCATCCAATGCAATTTATATTGATACTAATCTAATTGGTCCAACGAAGGATGAGGTTGTTACAACAGCATTAACCTATCCATATGTGGTAGTAAAGACTCCATTTAGAGATGAAAGTGTTGTATTTCAATGATAAATAGAAAGAGGTTATGGCAGTGAGATATGCATAACCTCTTTTTTACTTTATAGGAGATTGCGCTGCAATCTCCTATAAAGTAAAAGCACCCTAAAAAACGGGTGCACAATGCGCACTCAGCTGAAAGGAGTATGTCGCTAATGCGATCAGCTTCGGCGGAGCAAAGTGTCTTCGACTTGAAGTTTGTGCACCCTCATAAATAAGGAATGGGGAGTTCAGAATGTCGAAGACACTTTGTGCTGATATACATTTATATTAAAAAAAATTATTGTGAAATATGCTTAATGTAATCAAAGGAAAAATAGTAATAAATCATAGGCTGAGAGTTAGAATCTTAAAGGAATTAAGAAAAGTCAATAAACTAAGGGCCGAATTTGAAAGAAATCTAGCTATTATTTTAAATTTTCTATTGAGAAAACAGCACTATAAGCGTACCTAAATTTGACATTTTTGGTACAAGATGCTATTATGTATACAATGCTATAAGATGAGGTGGTAATCATTATGCAAAACGATCTAAATAGAGTTCGACAAGCTGTAGTAAGCCATATTGGTAGTAAGGTCAAAATTAGGGCTAACAAAGGGAGACATAAGATTGATATTACGGAAGGTGTTATCTCTGAAACTTATCCAAGCATTTTTCTAGTTCGAGTAGATAACGAGGTAGAAGAGACATCAAGAATGGTATCCTTTAGCTATACGGATGTATTAACAAAGGATGTTCGAATGACACTTTGTAGCTAATCTTAACTACTGTGTTACAATGAAAGTACGGAAATGAATTATTGACTAATAAAAGATAAATCTTAGAATAAATCCCTTCGGGTCTGAATATTAATGTTATATACAGACAAGGAGGGATTTTTTGTGGAGTTAATTAAGAAGAATATCCATATGAATAAATTGAAATGTAGATGCAATACACAGTTAACCCTCGATGATGATTTCAATGTTCCAGATGTAAAACCTGATATTGAGCGAATTGTTAAGGAACAGGGAATCATTACGTTAACGGAAGTAAAACCTCTGAATGGCAAATTGATAATCAAAGGTGAGTTGAACTTTACATTATTATATGTAAGCGAAGACAGTGAGAAACCAATTCATAACATCGTTGGCAAGTTACCATTTGAAGAGACGATCAATATGGATGATGCTACAAGTGACAACAATGTGAATGTGAAATGCGAAATTGAGGATCTTAGTACATCTTTAATTAATTCCAGAAAACTAAATGTAAAATCCGTTGTCTCATTTAATTGTATGGCAGAAGATATTTATGATGAAGAAACCGCTGTTGGTGTTGAAGATTGCGAGGATGCTCAATATCTGAATAAAAAATTAGACATAACCCAGCTGGTTATTAATAAAAAGGATACGTATCGTGTAAAAGATGAAGTAATGCTTCCATCCGGAAAGCCAAATGTATTTGAAGTGTTATATAATGAAATCGATCTTCGCAATATTGATACCAGATTAGCTGATAATAAGATCAACATTAAAGGTGATATGCTTCTTTTCGTATTGTATTCCGCAGATGACGAAGAGCAGCCAATTCAATATTATGAGACCGAGTTGCCATTTAACGGAACGTTAGATTGCAGCGGCAGCAATGAGAATATGATCTCTGATATTGGAATACATATTTTAAGCAAGAATTTAGAAGTAAAGGCAGATACTGATGGTGAAGAACGTGTGTTAGATATGGAAGTCGTATTAGATCTTGATATTAAGGCATATCAGGAAGAAGTAGTAGATTTATTATGTGATGTATATTCTGTTTCAAAACATATGGTGCCAGAGTATGAGGAGACATACTTTGAGAATATCATAATGAAGAATAATTCAAAAGCTCGTATTGTAGATCATGTTTTGATTGATACTAGTGCACCAAGTGCCCTTCAGATTTGTAATGCAAATGGTTCGATTAAGATGGATGATACTCAGATTGTACCTGGCGGCATTCAGGTAGATGGCGTAATCTATGTACAGTTATTATATATTACGGATGATGATACGAAGCCTCTTGGCTGTGCAAAAGGAATTATTCCATTTTCACAAGTAGTAGAGGTTAAGAATATTAAAGAGGGGTGCCTCTATAGCATCACTCCTGGAATTGAGCAGCTGAGCGTTGTAATGTTAGACAGCAATGATATCGAAGTCAAGGCTTCCATTAATTTAGATGCCATCGTATTTGACCGTATCAAACAGATGATCATTCGAAATGTAATGGAGGAAGATATTGATACTAATCTTCTACAACAGATGCCAAGTATGACTGGCTATGTTGTGAAAACTGGGGATACATTGTGGACAATTGCAAAAGAATATTATACAACGGTGGATAGCATTATGGAAATGAACGCATTGGAAAGCGATCAGATTAAGGAAGGCGACCACTTATTATTAATTAAGAAAGTGGATGCAATCTGTTAGAAAAGAAATGGGCTGTCACATAACGTGACAGCCCATTTTTGTATGTTCAGAGAGCGGAATATGCCATGATCAAATGACATTCCCTGAACATATAGTCCAATTATTTTTTAGCGCTAGCCTTTGCTTCTTCCTCATCAATAATTCGGCTAACGGTCATTGCCTGGTTATAGATATGGGAAGTAATGTTTTTCTTAGCAGATGCAATGTTATGAGTGCAAAGAGCATCATAGATTGCTTCATGTTCTGCAATTAAGCTTGGATGTGATTCATAATCCTTTAAATATTCAATACGGTAACGGTAAAGCTGTTCACGTAAGTTATTTAAGATTACAATCAGACGATCATTTTTTGTTGAAGTATAAATAATGTCGTGGAATACAACATCTGTCTCTGCAATTTCAGAAAGATCTTTATGTTCAACCGCCTTATTAAATTTGAGTAGTGCTTCATGAAGAGCGTTTAATTCTGAGTTGGTAATACGGTCACAAGCTAACTCTACTGCAAGTTGTTCTAAAGAGGAACGAACCTCTAATACGTCATTTAATCCCTTTTGATTAATCTTTGCAACTTGTGCTCCTTTTCTTGGAACCATAACTACAAGTCCTTCGAGTTCCAATTTTCTCATAGCTTCACGAATAGGAGTACGGCTTACTCCTAATTGATTCGCTAATTGAATTTCCATAAGTCTTTGCCCTGGAGCAAGTTCTCCCATTAATATTGCTTGACGAAGTGTCTTAAATACGACATCACGTAAAGGTAAATATTCATCACTGGTTACATTGAAATAGTCTTCCATTGTGTAAGCCAACCTTTCTTAAATCCTATTTGTATTTTCTTAGTTTAAAACATGTAGTAAGTACAATATCTTTTGCAAGTCCTGCTTGTTTTAATTTCTGTTCTGCACGTCTAGCGGTTTCTTTATTATCAAAGATTCCATATACAGTTGGACCACTGCCGCTCATTAATGAGTTAAGTGCCCCTTCATTTATAAGGAACTGTTTAATCTTATTGATGACAGGGTAGGACGGTACAGTTACCTCTTCAAGCGTATTTCCAATCTTTGATGCAACATCAGACAGATTTCTCTCCTTTAAAGAGTCGATAATTCCATCAATATCAGGATGATACGTTGTATGATCTAGTTTTAAATGTTCATAAACATATTTTGTGGAAACAGAAAGGTCAGGTTTGGCGATAATGATATGGCAGTTTGGCAGAGGAGGGATAGGAGTAAGTACTTCCCCAATTCCTTCAGATAAAGCAGTGCCTCGCATTATGCAAAATGGGATATCTGCGCCTAAAGTAACACCACGTTCCATTAGCTCTTTCTTTGTTAATCCAAGACGGTATAACTTATTTACACCGATTAAAGTCGCAGCAGCATCAGAGCTTCCACCAGCAAGTCCAGCAGCAACCGGGATGTGTTTATCTAAGTTAATTGCTAGTCCACCTTCAATATGAAACTCATCAAAAAGCAATTTTGCTGCTTTATATACGAGGTTATTTTCATTGGTTGGTAGATATGGTAAGTTGGTTTTGATTGTGATTCTGTTGTTATTTACTTTTGTAAGTGTTAGATTGTCATAAAGATAGATACTTTGCATGATCATTCGGACATCATGATAACCATTGGGACGTCTTCCAACAACATCAAGTCCAAGATTGATTTTGGCCATAGCCTTAAGTTTGATTGAATCCATAGAGTTAAACCTTTCTTACAAAATAGTTTCTTTTGTCTACTTGTATTTTGTACTTTGTATACATAATTATACACAGATGTGGTGAATTTGACAAGATAATGTAAAAACAGCATGAAAATAAAGATTTTTTGGAGAATATACTCAATAAAATATTCGAATATCCTAGTTTAACTTTCCTGAATATGGCCAAACTTAAGATAAAACAAGTACATAATAAGGGAGGAAATCCTATGAATTATATAGATTATTTTGTAGCAGAGGCAGAGCGGATTTATAAAAGGAATAAAAGGAGAGTACAAGTTTTACAGGTAATTGGAGCAATCGTAATTATTGGAGCAATTGTATTATTAAAGGCTACTTATGGAGAAGCAAAGGTAGCAGGACATGTGCAGGAAGAGATTGCAGACCAGATTGTTCGTTTTCATGTGTTAGCAAACAGTAATTCAAAAGAGGATCAGGAAGTAAAATTAAAGGTGAAAAATGAAGTTGTGGCTTACATGCAGGGAAAGTTAAAGGATTGTAATTCCAAGTCAGAGTCAATTGAGATTTTAAATCAAGAGAAAGAAAGTATTCGAGAGTTAGCCATTCAGGTACTGCGGGAAAATGGATATGCTTATGATGTAAGATGTGAACTTCAACGAGAGTATTTCCCAGTAAAGGTATATGGTGATATGACATTTCCAGAAGGAAATTATGATGCATTTCGAATTCTAATTGGAAATGCTGAGGGAAAGAATTGGTGGTGTGTCATGTTCCCAAGTCTTTGCCTTGTAAATGAGACTTATAGTGTTGTTCCTGAGGAATCGAAGGACAAGTTAAAACAAGTATTGCCAGAGGATGATTATGAGGCAATCGATACTTCGAAAGATACGGTAAAGGCAGATGCAAGCGGAGATCCTATCGAAGAAGAAAAGCAGGCTGAGATCAAATACCATTTCTGGATTTATGATGCATTAAGTAATTGGTTTTAGCAGATACTAAAGAATAAACTCAATATGATTAGACCAAATCCTTTTATAATTCATATGATTTATAAAAGGATTTTTTCATGTTTAATAAACCATGAAAATAATTAGCATTTTTAGCCTGTTTTGTAAGTACTTTTAGCAATGCGCTATGGCTTGAATATTCAGGCTAAAAAGAGTACAATAAATCATATTAAGGATTAGGAAAGGATTTTAGCAATGAGTAAATTAACTGTAGCAGTATTATTCGGTGGACAGTCTTCAGAACATGAGGTTTCCCTTGTCTCCGCTAATACAGTGGTTACGAATATTAATAGAGATTTATACGATGTAGCTCTTATCGGTATTACAAAAGATGGACGTTGGTTACATGTTGAAAAACAAGAAGATATCGCATCTGGAGAGTGGTTAAACAGCAAGACAACTGCAGTAATTTCCCCAGATACTAGCCAAAAAGGCATCTTACTTATTAATGGAGATAAAGTTTCTGTTCAAAAGGTAGATGTTGTATTCCCAGTATTACACGGACTTAATGGTGAAGATGGAACTGTTCAAGGTTTATTAGAATTATCTAAAATTCCATACGTAGGATGTGGCGTATTAGCTTCCAGCGTTTCTATGGATAAGTTATATACAAAGATTATCGTGGATACATTAGGTGTTCGCCAAGCAAAATTTGTTGGAGTATATGCAGAAGAACTTGGTAAGATGAACGAAGTAGTCTTAAGAGTGGAAGAAAAGATTGAATACCCTGTATTCATTAAACCATCTAATGCAGGTAGCTCAAAAGGTGTATCCAAAGCACATAACAGAGATGAACTTGAAAAAGGTTTATTTGAAGCAGCAAAACATGATCGTAAGATTCTTTGTGAAGAAACAATTACTGGACGTGAGATTGAATGTGCCGTTCTTGGAGGACGTGATGTAAAAGCTTCCGGTATCGGTGAAATCAAAGCAGCTGCTGAGTTCTATGACTTCGATGCAAAATATAATAATGAAGAAAGTAAGACAATTATCGGACCTGAACTTCCAGAAGGTGTGGAAGAACAAGTAAGAGAAGCTGCAGTAAAAATCTTTAAAGCAGTTGATGGCCACGGCTTATCAAGAGTTGACTTCTTCTTAGAAAATGGAACAAATGAAATCGTATTTAACGAAATCAATACATTACCTGGATTTACTCCAATCAGTATGTATCCAATGCTTTGGGAGAATAAAGGATTTAGTAAAGAACGTTTAGTTGAAAAGTTAATTCAGTTAGGATTAGCGCGTTATCAAGAGTAGGAGGACGATACGATGAATCGTAATGCTCCTATCGGTGTCTTTGACTCTGGGGTTGGTGGATTAACTGTTGCAAGAGAGATTATGAGACAGATTCCAAATGAGTCAATTATTTATTTTGGAGACACAGCAAGAGTTCCTTATGGTAGCAAGTCAAAGGAAACGATTATCACGTACTCTCGTCAGATTGTAGAATTTCTATTAACGAAGCAAGTAAAGGCAGTTGTGGTAGGTTGTAATACTGCAAGTGCCTTTGCTCTTGAAACGCTTCAAAAAGAATTTGATATTCCGATGATTGGTGTTGTAAAGCCCGGGGCTAAGGTTGCAGCTGAAACAACAGTAAACCATCGTGTAGGTATTATTGGAACACTCGGTACCGTTAACAGTGATATTTATAAGAATTATATCCATGAATTAAATGGTGGAATTGAAGTTTTTTCAAAAGCCTGTCCGTTATTTGCGCCTTTGGTGGAAGAAGGATGGCTCGATGATCCGATTACGTACGAGGTGGCTACTCGTTATTTAAATGATTTAATGAAACATGAAATTGATACGCTTGTGCTAGGCTGTACACATTATCCATTAATCCGCAAGACGGTGCAGAAGGTTATGGGGGATTCTGTGAACCTTGTAAATCCTGCATATGAGACAGCGATTAGTCTTCGTACAGCGCTTGAAGAAGCGAATCTTACCAACAGTGGTACTGAGGTGAAACATAAGTTTTATGTCAGTGATGGAGCCGAAAAATTTAAATCCTTTGCCAATACGATTCTTCCTTGCGAAGTTGAAGAGACAAAGGATATTAATATAGAACTGTATTAGAAAGGGACGTATATGACAAAAGAAGTGCTAATCTCCATTAGTGGATTACAGCTTGAGATTGACGAGCAAGAAGCCGTTGAAGTCATTTCTGTAGGTGATTACTACAAGAAGAATGAGAAACATTACCTACGCTATGAAGATTTAGCTATGGATTGTGAGGACCTTGGTATTAATAATGTCAATAAGAATACAATCAAGATTAGTGATACTCAAGTAGATATCATGAAAAAGGGTGCCAGCAATACACATATGATCTTTGAAAAGAATAAGAAAAATGTGACGTATTACAGTACTCCATTTGGTGAATTGCTTATTGGTATTTATACTACGAAATTAGATATTACGGAAACAGAAGAAGAACTTCTTGTGAAGTTAAAATATGCGTTAGATGTAAATGCTAGCCATGTTTCTGATTGTGATATAACAATAAGAGTCTCTTCTCGAGGACGAGAAGAGTAGTTAAAAGCAGGCTTTTAACTAGTGCTGAAGGTAATGAAAGACCTAGCCCCACAGTTGTGGTGCTAGGTCTTTCCGATTTTCAGGAAGTGAATTCCTGAAAATCGATTCCAAAGGGGGACGAAGTCCCCCATACCCTTCCCAGAGCGTGGCGTTGTAAGTAAGATGAGCTCATTCTGGGTCGAAAGAACGGAGCACCGAAGGTTCTCCGGACCACTCCGGGTTGACTGACGGGAGGATATGGACGTTATGTCTGACAAAAGTACGTGTCATCCATAACTAATTGAAGTTTAGAAAGAACGGAGCACCGAAGGTTCTCCGGACCACTCCGGGTTGACTGACGGGAGGGTATGGACGTTATGCCTGACGAAAGTACGTGTCATCCATAACTAATTGAAGATTAGAAAGAACGGAGCACCGAAGGTTCTCCGGACCACTCCGAGTTGCCTGACGGGAGGGTATGGACGTTATGCCTGACGAAAGTACGTGTCATCCATAACTAATTGAAGATTAGAAAGAACGGAGCACCGAAGGTTCTCCGGACCACTCCGGGTTGGCTAACGGAGGGCAATAAAAAAAGCTGTCGCTTTTCGCGACAGCTTTTTTTTATTTAGAAGCTTGTTTAGAAGCTTTGTTTCTTATACGTTTGAAGAAACCTTGTTTTTCTTGTTTTGTTTCTAGTCCGGAACGAAGACCTTTAACTTCCATAATGTAAATACCGCTTAATACAGCTTTTACTTCTTTTTTCACTGGGATTGAGTCGTAAATTTTTTCGTCGCAGATTAATGTCATAATCTTTGGTCCGATTTTAGCTTTTACTAGAGGCACTTTGGAATTACGAAGGTATTTAGGAGTTTGATCAATTACCATTTGAGGTAAGTTGGATTCCTTTAATTTCATTCGCTTTTTATCAATAACTAGCAATGATGTTGCTTGAGCACTTGATTGCATTTGAGCTTGTGCAGCTTCATTTTTCTTTTGCATTTTTGTTCCGAATTTGTATAAAACAAATAGTAGTATTGCAGCTACTACGATGATAACTCCGAGTACAATTAACACTGTTTTCATGTATGTACCTCCTTATTTATTTTTCCGTTGTTAACGGTTCTATTGTAGCACTTTCTTCCTTAAAAGAAAATAGAAAATTATCCTAGTTTATTTCGCGTGCATCTTCCTCAAGCATACATTGGATTTTGTTCTGTACATAAGAGCTTAGGCCCTTTTTAGTCTCTTTATCTAAGTCACTGATAATGACTGGTTCGCCATAATGAATGACAACTTTTGCACGTTTAATCCATGGTGCTTGTGTTTCATAGCAGGATTCGGTATTAGTGAGAGCGATTGGAATAATTGGACATCCTGATTTCTCAGCTAATTTAAAACTTCCGGCTTTAAATGGAAGCATTTCCTTGCCTTGATTTCTTGTACCTTCAGGCGCTATAAACATAGAATAACCATTTTTGATATTCTCAATACCTTGAAGTATTGTTTTTAATCCTTCGCGAATGTTTTCACGGTCTAAGAATAGACAGTTTAAATTGTTCATCCAGCGAGAGATACATGGAATATGTCTCATTTGTTTCTTTGCAACGAAACCTGTAAGGTGTGGAAGCGTTGCGTAGGAAACTAAGATATCAAAGTATCCTCTGTGGTTTGCAACAAATAAAACAGGTGTATCTTTTGGGACATTTTCCAGTCCTTTTACTACCATTTTGGTACCGCTTAAGAATAGAATACATCGTAACGCATGGGACACGATAAATTGTGAAGATCGCACTTTGGCGCGTGGATTGAATTTACCAATGATATATTCTATCAAATATAAAGGAATACTAATGATGTAAAAAATAATTAGAAATAGTATTACTAATATTGTTCTCATTTTTTCCTCCGTCATATAAAAAATACTAGATTATTCACTCCATTATATCATAATGTGAGTTGTTAATCTAGTATTTGTATTCTATCAAATGGTTATTCGATTAATTTACTTCAGACTCACTAGAGGCAGAATCTTCCCCTGTAGACTCACTCTGTCCGTGGCTAGGGGTAGGTTTTACTGTTGGTTTAGCAGTAGGCTTCACAGTAGGTTTTACTGTTGGACTATCCGATGGTTTATCATCATTAGGTTTCACTGTTGGCTTAGTAGATGGTTTCACAGTAGGTTTTACTGTTGGCTTAGCCGACGGTTCGTCAGTAGGTTTTACTGTTGGACTAACTTTAGGAGTACTGGTAGGTTTTTTAGTAACTGTAGGAGACTTTGTAGGACTTACAGTAGCCGTTGCCTTTGGAGTTACGGTTGGTCTAAAAGTACGGTATGGTTTAGAAGTCGCAGCAATTGGTGTAGCTGTTGCTTTTGGAATATCATCTAAATCATAATCCTCAGTGCCCTTGTCTGGTTCAGTTGTCTGAGATGGAGTATAGTTATAATACTCATCTAATGTTAAATTATTTTCTGTAAGATATTTTGCAAGTTCATTGCCGACATAACGAATATGCCATGGTTCATAAGAATATCCTGTGATTTGTTCTTTCCCTTCAGGATATCGAATAATAAATCCAAACTTATAGCAGTTTTTGGCAAGCCATTTCCCTTCTGCAGTAGAGCCAAATCTGGCAGTTAAGCCATATCCGGCAGATTTAGCACTTACGTCAATGGACAAACCAGATTGATGTTCACTGTATCCTGGTTTTGCAGAGTATTGCTCTGTATGTGCCAAGCCTTGTGTTCGAATGTTATTATTATAAATAGTTTTTTGTCTGGCATAAGAGCGGTAGCCGCTTACACCTTTAATTGTTAATCCTTCTTCTGAAGCAGCATTTACGAGTTCTTCGAGAGCAGCTGCAGGTACTTTTCTGAGCTGTTTCTTTTCATCATAGTAAGAGAAAGAATAGGCAATGTTAGGAACGACTAAATCTTCTGGGATATAGTCGGCTGGCAGGCCATATTCTTTATTTACAAGAACGGTATAGCTATCAGGAGTAGTATCGATCTCTACATTATTTTTATGTATTGTAGCATCGTCTGTTGTAGAAGGCATTTTGGTTTTATCTGTTTTTTCTTTATCTGTTTCAGAAGAATTATTAGTAGTACTAGTATTGCCAGAAGTATAATCTGTACTAGATAAAGTATCTTCTGAGTTATTATTTCCGGAGCAACCAGTAAAGACTACTGAGAAACTGAGACCGAGAAGACAGAATAAGACAATTATTTTCTTTTTCAAACAACGTTCCCCCTTTTGATAAAAATTATACCATAAAAGGACATAAAATCTATATGTACAATATGTAAATAATAAAAAAAGTACAAAAATAGCAGGTAAGAAGCTTACCTGCTATAAAAATAGAAAATATTTAATTGTGATGCTCTGAATTAAAGTTATCTAATAATTGATTCTTAAGTTCCCATAATTGGTTGGATAAGTCTACATGTACGATATGTGGATTTACAAAACGTCTTGTCTCATCCCATAATGTATTTAATTCCTTCATACAGTAATCACGAATTTCTAAAACAGAAGGTGACTCATACACACATTCACCATTTAGGAAAACAGGAACCAGAAGTTCGCGAATGGTATAGGAACCTGGCTGTAAATATGTCTTTTTCCAAGTGTTAATTGGATCAAATAGTAGAAGTGGATTGCTTTCAGAGAATTTTTCTTCTGCTAAAGCAATTAAATCTGCTTTGATCTTTCCAGTGTCTTTATCATAAATACGAAATACAGTCTTATTACCAGGGTTAGTGATCTTCCATTGATTTTCACTAAGCTTGATCTTTGGTATAAATTCACCATCTTGCTTAATTGCAGCCAGTTTATAAACACCGCCGAAAGCCGGACAGTCTTTGGACGTAATTAGATTTGTACCTACGCCCCAAACATTAATCTTAGCTCCCTGCATTTTTAAGGAGTCGATTAAATATTCATCTAAGTCGCTGGAAGCGCAGATGGAGGCATCAGGGAAGCCTGCTTCATCTAGCATCTTGCGTGCTTTTTTTGAAAGGTAAGCAAGATCACCACTATCAAGGCGAATTCCATATTGTTTTGGCATATTATTTGCCAGTTTCATTTCTGTAAATACTTTAATCGCATTTGGAACACCAGAACGAAGAGTATCATACGTATCAACAAGAAGAGTAGCATTGTTTGGATAGAGTCTTGCATATGTGCGGAATGCAGTCAGCTCATCGTCAAAACTCATAATCCAGCTATGTGCATGGGTACCTAATGCAGGCACGCCAAATTTTTTGGCACAAAGCACATTGCTTGTACCAACACAGCCACCAATAACCGCAGCTCTAGCACCATATGTTCCGGCATCCGGACCCTGGGCACGACGTAGACCGAATTCCATAATGGGATCTCCTTGTGCAGCAAAGCAGACACGGGATGCTTTGGTTGCAATCAGACTTTGATGGTTGATTATGTTTAAAAGTGCAGTCTCTACCAGCTGAGCTTCCATTGCAGGTGCAACAACTTTAACTAAAGGCTCCATTGGAAATACTACAGTACCTTCTTTAATGGCATAGATATCACCTGAGAATTTAAAGTCTCTTAAATAAGATAAAAAGTCTTCGCTAAATG
Organism: bacterium; assembly: GCA_030539495.1. Lineage (GTDB taxonomy): Bacteria > Bacillota > Clostridia > Lachnospirales > Lachnospiraceae > KM106-2. The sequence continues at coordinate 112,771 of JAUNRX010000001.1, forward strand.
TTTGGTAACCTCTTAAATATTCAATATCTTCTTCTGAGAAGTGTAAATGCTTAATATATTCAATTGCTTGTTCTAAGCCACAACATACAGCATAACCGCTGCCCGATGGATTGGTACGGTAAAACACATCAAATACGACTGTTTCATTTTGCTGTGTTTCGAAGTAACCTTGCATCATTGTGAGCTCGTAAAAATCGGTTAATAATGTTAAATTATCGTTCATAGTATCTCCTTTTTCACGGCATCTTTCTATCTATTTTTTATTATTATATCATACTTATGTATAGGACTGATGTATACATATTTAGAAACTAAAGCATAAATGAGAATGAAGAACAGTTGCTTCATTACCTAAATGATTTATTACCTGGAAATAAGTTAATAGTAAACATTTGAAAGACATATGTCAATAATGGAGTGATGAAAAAAGCACCCGAAATGCAGGGTGCTTTTAAGTCTTTTCTTATTTAATAGGTAGCTTCCTATTGGACAGTAACTTGAGTCTTTTCAAAAGCATCTAAAGTCTCTTTGTCTAACTGTACATAGCGAATAGTTATTTGTCTCTCCACATAATCATATGACATGCGAGTAAGAGCTACGGCAACTAGGTACGTATCCTTTTTATTCATATCAATTGCAGTACCTTCTGAAGAGGATAATGCATCAATAATTGCTTTTTCCTGTTTTGAGTTTTTTTGATTGATATCAAATGAAAGCGAATACTCCACATTATATAGTATACTTGTATTAATAGCATTAATACGGAGACCATAAGTATACTCTTTGGAATCTGTTAATGCTTCTTGTACATGTTTAGAAATCGTAGTATTACTGTTCTTGTTTGCCAGGTTAATATATTTCTCGTAGGAGACAGGAAGTATATTTGGATTTAATTTTATACTGCTGCCTAAATATCCGTTAATTCCTTTTGTTGAAAAATATAAGCGTGGCCATTCATAAGAACCACTGCGGCTTGAGAAGAGGTCTGATGCTAATGGATCTTGGCTTAAGTTAGAGATTTCCTCTTTTACCACAGAGTAAAGTTCCTGTAGATCTTCTTTTCTCATATTAACATAGTCAAAATCATCCGTAATTGACAGGTTCTGGCTTTGTATAGTAGGAAGTTCTGTATAAAGCTTACTAAAATCGGAGTCTGCAAATACCAGTTCTTTGAGTTTTTTATAATCTGAATTAGATACATTAATATTTCTTGTAACAGTACGAAGTCCAGTGTGGATCTTCACACGAATTAATTCATGTCCATCAAGGGAACGTCGGTCGTTTAAGGTATCATTTAATGATTTGGAAACAATCTCTCGGATGGTTTCATCATTTGTGCGATACGTGTTAAATTTGTTAAGTAAGTAGTCATTTGAATCTGTAACATCGTAAATCGTAGTATCAGAATAGTAACCTAGTAACAAGGTACCATTCATTCTAGAGCGGAAGAAACTTTCCTCATTATATGGGGAGAATTCAAATGAGATACTTTTAATCTCATCCTTTTGAGGAGTGAAGGAATATACAATATTCTTTCCGAGATAGAGTCCTCCAATTATGCAGACATTAATCAGTGCAACAATTAAAGCACGTGGAGGAATATGAATTAGGTTACGGATACGTTTTGTTGTAAGTAACTCATACATGCACATTCCGACAAAAATGATCACATACATAGTAACGATATAAAAAATAAATGGTCTGGAAACTTCTTCTCCGGTTACTATACTGGAGACAATAAATGCAATTGGAAATACCGAAACAGCAGCACCAAGCAAAATACATAGTGTAGATTGCAGACGTTTTCCAAGTGTTGGCTTCATTGCGATTTCACTAGGTCTTCGCTCAAACAGAATTGCTGCAAGAGTCAAATAAATGAAGCAAAGAACAAGGGTATATAGTAACGGCTTAAAGTTGTACAGATAATAATATGGATTTTCAAAATCTAAAAAAGATTGTACCACTAGGTTACATTTTGTTCCAAAGAGGAACGAATTAGTGGAGATAATTCCGTTACTAAGCATGGATAATAGCAGACGAAATGCAAAAATAAATAATCGTGGCAAAAATAAAATAAGTCCTGTAGTAATGATATTAGTAAGTAGTGTACCAGTAACTGCACATGCTACACAAATTGCACTCATAACAAGCATTGCTGCCACAAAGATATGTAGTAGTGCAAAGACTAGGGACAGTAAGGAAAGTAGCTGGCCTGCAGCAAAACAGTAAATCGCATAGGCGATAATACATGGAGTACCAATACAGATTGCCGTCCATGTAGCAATTGCAGCGCCAAAAGTGATTAATAGGCATTGTCTTTTATGTGGAATGGAGTGATAAAAGTCACTGCCGTTTCTTGTTGTCAAAAAGGAGAATGTCTTTAATGTAAAAATAGGTACTACAAATACAATGATTAAAAAGTAAAGAGCGCTCCACTGAATCGTAAGTGCTTGAAAATAAGAAAGTGTATCAGTGTAGTCACTAGAATCCGTTATCGTATAGCTAAGGGAGAGGATAATTGAGAATACAGATAAAAGAGCAAGCATAATAATTGCGACTCCTTTAAGTCCTCGTAATCCTTCTCTATATAAATGTTTATTAAAATATGTTTTCTTGTTCATTAAAATTCCTCCAATGCTTCGCTGAAGTTGTAGCCTAAGGCTTCCATCTCATACATAAATACTTCCTCTAACGTTAACGGAAGTACATCTAATAAAATAGGATTAAGTGCGTTTAGCATATCAATCGTAGCATCATGATCCCCTTTGATAATCAGGTTGGATACAGAGCCGGACTTCATAAAGTACTTCACATCAAGGTCCTTAAACAGGCTTGAGTCATATTCATAAGGAAATGCAATCTGTATCTTAAACTGAGAAGTCTTTAAATGATCTACATCATTTTGAAGGACAAGACCGCCTTTATGAAGTAATGCAAGCTGGTCACAAGTATCTTCTAATTCTCGTAGGGAGTGAGAAGTAATAATGGCAGTAGCTTTGCGTTCTGCTACATCTTCCATAAGGATTCCTTTGATCAGCTTTCTCATAATAGGATCTAATCCGTCAAACGTTTCATCGAAGATCAAGTAATCTGGCTTAGATGATAGTGCTAGTATAATGGCTACTTGTCGTTTCATACCTTTGGAAAAACTATGTATATTCTTTTTCTTATCAAGACGAAATGCGTCCGTTAAGAAGTCGAAACGTTCCATGGAAAAGTTACTGTAGATGCTTTCATATAGTTTGGCCATGCGCACCATGTTGGAACCAGGAAGAAAATAAAGTTCATCCGGTACGAAGGCAATACGTTCTTTGGCAGTTGGATTCTCATATACAGGAAGCTCATCAATAGTGAGTTCACCGTTGTCAGGTTTGTAAATGCCTGTGATTAAACGAAGAAATGTGGATTTACCGGCGCCATTGGAACCAACCATGCCGTAAATACAGCCTTTTGGTATCGTACAGGTAACATCATTTAGAGCGGTATAGTCTTCAAAGGTTTTAGTTAAGTGTTCAGCTTTGATCATATTAATCCTCCTTTCCGTCCTCAAAGATCATTTGGACGCATTCTAAAACTTGGGACTTACTAATGCCTGCAAGCTTTAATTGCTTCATTTTTTCTACTAATTCAACTAACTCCGATTGTTTTGCTTTCATAATTCGTGATTTCGCCTCCTCATGGATAAAACAGCCTTTTCCTGGAACAGAATAAATGATTCCTCTATTATCGAGTTCAGAATAAGCCTTTTGTATAGTATTAGGATTGATGCTTAATGTAGCAGACAGATTACGCACTGAGGGTATCTTGTCGCCGGCATTCATAATTCCTGTTAAGACAAAGTTCTCAAGCTGCGAGATGATTTGTTCATATACAGGTGTCCTGGACATAATGTCTATTTGAAACATACTCCACCTCCGTATTAAGTGTACTATTTGTCGTAGTACACTTAATATACCCTACAAAAACCTGATTGTCAATCCGGTATTTTGTGATTTTCGTGCAGTCCAAACCGTTGACAAAGCAGGGGGAATATACTATCATTAAAACCAATAAAGCAAAAAACCATGATGGAGACAGTAGAAACCGTAATGAACGGCAAAGCGAACCGGAGACAGTGAGAGTCCGGCCCAAGTAATCGATTTTGAACATCACTCCTCGGTACTTTACGTACCAGTTGCAGACAGAAAAGAAGTAACCCTTCTAAGTAAGCTAAGCCGGCATTCCACCGTTATCAGGAAAACGTATAAAGCCGTATGTTATGGCTCGTATGTAAATAGGTGGTTAGTGAATCCTTTTGTAGTTCATCCTGTTTTCGCAGGTTGGGCTTTTTTTATTTTATAGGGGATTGCTATGCAATTCCCTATAAAATAAAAAAGGCTTTCTAAAAGACAGAAAGCCACAATGCACACAAACGCTAAAGGAAAATGTCGCTTGCGCGACAGCGTTTGGCGCAGGCAAAGTGCTAAACGCACTTTGAACTTTTATGCCGCCGGGGCCCCGCATGGGCCAACGGCTTTGGATGAAATCAGGATTTCATCCAGGTTAGAAGATAAAAGACTTAAAAGAACAAAAGGAGCAAATCACGACTCCTCGTGCAAGCCTAAAGGACAGGCCTAGAGTCGCGATTTCGGAATCGCAAAAGCGTCGTTTCACGATTCCGAGTTAAAATGGAAAACTACGTTTTCCATACCTTTCCTTAGCAGGGTTTCGCTTCTTACGAAGCGGAAAAAGATAACAGCCTATTTTTCAATAAATATAACTAAAGTAGATAAAAGTACAGCAATCATGGTAATACTGTAAATATTAAGGAGGCAGATACAATGTACGAAAAAGTGTCAACGAACCTCAACTTTGTTGAGAGAGAAAAAAACGTCGAAAAATTCTGGGACGACAATCATATCTTCCAAAAGAGTATGGATTCCAGAAAAGAAGGGGAAACATATACATTTTATGATGGTCCTCCAACTGCAAACGGTAAACCTCATATCGGTCACGTATTAACTCGTGTAATCAAAGATATGATTCCAAGATACCGCACAATGAAAGGGTACATGGTACCTAGAAAAGCTGGTTGGGATACTCACGGACTTCCAGTAGAACTTGAAGTTGAAAAATTATTAGGATTAGATGGAAAAGAACAAATCGAAGAATACGGTTTAGATCCATTTATCACAAAATGTAAAGAATCCGTTTGGAAATACAAAGGCATGTGGGAAGATTTCTCCGGCACTGTAGGTTTCTGGGCTGATATGGAACATCCATATGTAACTTACGATAACAACTTTATCGAATCCGAATGGTGGGCATTAAAGCAAATCTGGGAAAAGAAATTATTATATAAAGGTTACAAGATCGTACCTTACTGTCCTCGTTGTGGTACTCCACTTTCTTCTCACGAAGTAGCACAAGGCTACAAAGATGTAAAAGAAAAATCCGCAATCGCTAAATTCCAAGTAACTGGAACAGATAACGAATACTTCTTAGCTTGGACAACAACTCCTTGGACACTTCCAAGTAACGTTGCTCTTTGTGTTAACCCGAAAGAAACTTATGTAAAAGTAAAAGTTAACGTAGACGAACACAACAATGTTGTAAAAGAAGGCGAAGAAGAAAACGCAGTAAGAGAAGAATTCTACTACTTAGCAGAAGCTTTAACATCTGTAATCGATGGTAAATTCGAAGTTGTAGAATCTTACACAGGTAAAGATTTAGAATACAAACAATACACTCCATTATTTGATTACGCATTCAACAATGCAGACGGAACTGAAGGTAATCCAGGAAACCGTGACAGCGTATACGGCAAGAAAGCATTCTTCGTAACTTGCGCAGATTACGTTACATTATCCGATGGTACTGGTGTCGTTCATATCGCTCCTGCATTCGGTGAAGACGATGCTCAAGTTGGACGTAACTACGACCTTCCATTCGTACAATTAGTTGACGAAAAAGGTGAATTAAAAGCAGAAGTAACTGATTTTGCAGGTGTATTCTGTAAGAAAGCAGATGAAGGCGTTCTTAAGAAATTAGGTCAGGAAAATAAATTATTCAAAGCACTTAAATTCGAACACAGCTACCCATTCTGCTGGAGATGTGATACTCCATTAATCTACTACGCAAGAGAATCTTGGTTCATCAAGATGACTGCTGTAAAAGATGACTTAATCAGAAATAACAATACAATCAATTGGATTCCAGAAACAATCGGTAAAGGCCGTTTCGGTGACTGGTTAGAAAACGTTCAAGACTGGGGCGTAAGCCGTAACCGTTACTGGGGAACTCCACTTAACGTTTGGGAATGTGAATGTGGATGCCAACACTCCATCGGAAGCATTGAGGAATTAAAATCCATGAGTGACAACTGTCCAGACAATATTGAATTACACCGTCCATACATCGATGCTGTAACAATCAAGTGTCCAGACTGTGGTAAAGAAATGCACCGTGTACCTGAAGTTATCGACTGCTGGTTCGATTCAGGATCCATGCCATTTGCACAACATCATTACCCATTTGAAAACCAAGACTTATTTAAACAACAATTCCCTGCAAACTTCATTTCAGAAGCAGTGGATCAAACTAGAGGATGGTTCTACAGCTTACTTGCCATCTCAACATTATTATTCAACGAAGCACCATACAAAAACGTTATCGTATTAGGTCACGTTCAAGATGAAAATGGTCAAAAGATGAGTAAGTCCAAAGGAAATGCAGTAGATCCTATGGAAGCATTACAAACGTATGGCGCAGATGCAATCCGTTGGTACTTCTACATCAACTCAGCTCCATGGTTACCAAACCGTTTCCACGGAAATGCAGTTATGGAAGGACAACGTAAGTTCATGGGAACATTATGGAACACGTATGCATTCTTCGTACTATACGCAAACATTGATGAATTCGATGCAACAAAATACACATTAGATTATGACAAGCTTCCAGTAATGGATAAATGGTTATTATCTAAGTTAAATACAGTTGTTAAGACAGTAGATGAAAACCTTGCTAACTACAAGATTCCTGAAACTGCAAGAGCTCTTCAAGAATTCGTAGATGAAATGAGTAACTGGTATGTAAGACGTGGTCGTGAACGTTTCTGGGCTAAAGGCATGGAACAAGATAAGATCAACGCTTACATGACATTATACACAGCATTAGTAACAATCTCTAAAGCTGCTGCACCAATGATCCCATTCATGACAGAAGATATCTATCAAAACTTAGTAAGAAGCATTGATAAGACTGCTCCAGAATCTATCCACTTATGTGACTTCCCAGAAGTAAACGAAGCTTGGATTGATAAGGATCTTGAACGAGATATGGAAGAAGTTCTTGCAATCGTAGTTCTTGGCCGTGCTTGCCGTAACGGGGCAAACATCAAGAATCGTCAGCCAATCGGAAAAATGTATGTACGTTCCGAAGCAGAAGAACTTACTGACTTCTACAAAGACATCATTGCAGATGAATTAAATGTAAAAGATGTAGCATTTACAAGTGACGTAAGAGAATTTACTTCTTACAGCTTCAAACCACAACTTCGTACATTAGGTAGAAGATTTGGTAAACAGTTAAATGCATTAAAAGAAGTGTTAGCTAACCTTGATGGAAATACAGCAATGGATGAAATCAATGCAACTGGCAAACTTACTATCACATTAGATGGTAACGAAGAAGTTCTTGAAAAAGACGATTTATTAATCGATATGGCTCAAATGCCAGGTTATGAATCCATGTCTGATCGTGGAATCACTGTAGTTCTTGATACAAATCTTTCTGATGAATTAATCGAAGAAGGTTTCGTACTTGAAATCATCAGTAAGATCCAAACAATGCGTAAAGATGCAGACTTCGAAGTTATGGATCACATTCAAGTAAGTGTGGAAGGCAACGAACACATTGAAAACGTAATGAAAGCAAACAGCGAATCAATTATGTCTAAAGTACTATGCGATGAAATCGTATATGACAAAGCAGATGGTTTCGTAAAAGAATGGAACATCAACGGCGAAGCTGTTAAGATGGGCGTTAAGAAAGTAAACTAAGATCGATAAAAAGATAGTAAAGGCAGATACTTATGACAAGATAAGTATCTGCCTTTTTCTGTTTAGAAAACAAGTATATCATAATGACATTAACAGATGTTATAGATGATTCGCAAGCTACATGAAATACTAATGAGGATTTATCAGAAAACAAGTATAATTGTACGACTTTTATGAATAGTATTATATTAACGATAAAAGGGTATGGTGACGTTGGTATTGTTATACAAGTTCGCCCAAATATATTAAAAAACTTTTAGAGACATTATGTATAGGAAAGGTTCAAAAAATGGTATATAATGGTATTGCAATTACCGTTGGTTGGGAGGGCTATTTATGCAAATAGTAAATAAAGAGGAATTTAAGAAGAACGTTACAGATAATCTGAAAATTTTGTATAGAAAATCATTAAAAGAAGCTTCAGAACAGCAAATATACCAAGCAGTATCCTATGCTGTTAAGGATATGATTATAGACCGCTGGATTGCAACACATCAAGAATATGAAAAGAAAGACGTTAAGACAGTATACTATTTATCGATGGAATTTTTAATGGGTAGAGCATTAGGAAACTGTATTATTAATTTATGTCAGGATCAAGTTATCAAAGAGGCCTTAAGTGATCTTGGAATTGATCTTACAAATATAGAGGATCAAGAACCAGATCCAGCCTTAGGAAATGGTGGTTTAGGAAGACTGGCTGCCTGTTTCTTAGATTCCTTATCTACTCTTGGATATGCAGCATACGGATGTGGAATTCGCTATAAATACGGTATGTTTGAACAAAAAATAGAAAATGGATACCAGATTGAAGTACCAGATGAATGGTTGAAAAATGGCTATCCATTTGAAATGAAACGAGCAGAGTACGCAGTAGAAGTAAAGTTTGGCGGATACGTTCGATATATGAAAGATGAAACAGGGAAAGAGAAATTTGTTCAGGAGAATTATCAGTCTGTCATGGCAGTCCCATATGATATTCCGATTATAGGTTATGGTAATAATGTTGTGAACACGTTAAGAATATGGGATGCAGAGGCAATCAGTTCGTTTAATCTAGACTCCTTTGATAAAGGAGATTATCAAAAGGCTGTGGAGCAGGAGAATCTGGCAAGGACCATTTGTGAAGTATTGTATCCAAATGATAATCATTATGCCGGTAAGGAGCTTCGTTTAAAACAGCAATACTTCTTCGTATCTGCAAGTATTCAAAGAGCAGTTAAAAAATATATGGAGCATCATGAGGATGTTCACAAACTATATGAGAAAGTATGTTTTCAATTAAATGATACTCACCCAACAGTTACGGTAGCAGAACTTATGAGAATCCTTATGGATGATTACAGTCTATCATGGGATGAAGCTTGGCAGGTAACCACGAAGACATGTGCGTACACAAACCATACAATTATGTCAGAAGCATTGGAAAAATGGCCGGTTGAGTTATTCTCAAAGCTGCTCCCACGTATTTATCAGATTGTAGAGGAAATTAATCGAAGATTTGTAATAGAAATTCAGAATAGATATCCTGGTGATTATAATAAGGTTGCAAGAATGAGCATTGTATACGATGGTCAGGTGAAAATGGCCCATCTTGCAATTGTAGGAAGTTTCTCTGTCAATGGCGTAGCAAGACTGCATACGGAGATACTGAAAAATCAGCAGTTGAAAGACTTTTATCAAATGATGCCCGAGAAATTTAATAATAAAACCAATGGAATCACCCAACGTAGATTCTTACTACATGGAAATCCGCTGTTAGCAGAATGGGTAACAAGAAAGATTGGCAATGCATGGATTACCCATTTACCAGAAATGAAACGTCTAGTGCCTTTGGCAGATGATGAACAATGCCAAAACGAGTTTATGGAAATCAAATATAAGAATAAGGTCCGTCTTGCTGAATACATTAAGAAGTATAATAATATTGATGTGGATCCAAACTCCATTTATGATGTACAAGTAAAGCGCCTGCATGAGTATAAACGTCAGCTGTTAAATATCCTTCATGTTATGTACCTTTATAATGAGCTTAAGAGAAATCCGGAGATGGACTTCTATCCAAGGACCTTTATCTTTGGAGCAAAAGCAAGTGCAGGATATCGAAGGGCAAAAGCAATTATTAAGTTAATTAATAATGTTGGTGATGTCATTAATAATGATAAATCCATCAATAATAAGATAAAAGTAGTATTTATTGAGAATTACCGTGTATCCAATGCAGAACTGATCTTTGCGGCATCTGATGTGTCCGAGCAGATTTCAACAGCAAGCAAAGAAGCATCTGGTACAGGTAATATGAAGTTCATGCTGAACGGTGCAGTGACAATCGGTACGATGGACGGTGCAAATGTTGAGATTGTAGAAGAAGTAGGCAGAGAGAATGCGGTCATCTTTGGCCTATCTTCCGATGAGGTAATTAACTATGAGAATCATGGTGGATATAATCCAAAGGATATTTACAATTCAGATGTTGAGATTCGTAATGTCTTAACACAATTGATTAATGGATTTTATTCACCTGAGAATGCTGAGCTGTTCCGGGAACTTTACAATTCCTTATTGGAGCCAATCGATGGTGCTAGAGCTGATCAATACTTTATTCTAAAGGACTTCAGAGCTTATGTAGAGGCTCAAAGAGAAGTCGAGAAAGCTTATGTGGATCGAAGACGATGGGCGAAGATGGCAATGCTCAATACTGCATGCTGTGGTAAATTCTCATCCGACAGGACGATTGAAGAGTATGTAAGGGATATTTGGCATTTAGAGAAAGTAAATGTAGAACTATAAATAATTGGGGCATTTGTGACACTGTTTTTTAGGTGGACAAATGCCCTTTTTGAGTCATAACAAATAGTAAATCATATAAAAAAACATATACAAATCATATGATAATACAGCCTAAAATGTGGTATTATAGAAGCAATAAGGAATAAATAATGTAAAGTTATTGGAGAGGAGGTTATTGCATGTCAGAGAGACGGAAAAAAAGATTATCGGCATCAGAAATTTCCGCTTTTTGTGAGCAAATTGCGCTGCTATTAAATGGCGGAATTCCTATTTATGAAGGTACATATATTATGTATCAGGAAATGGAACAAAAAGAGTTAAGGAAATTGTTGAAAGAGATCGATACTTACGTAAAGGAGAATATTCCTTTATATGAAGCATTGGAAAAGACAGATGTATTTCCAGCTTATATGGTACATATGGTTAAAATCGGTGAGACAACAGGAAAATTAGAGGAAGTAATGACCTCTCTTGCAAAATACTATGAGCGAGAGGCTTCGGTAAAGCTGAGTATAAAGAACGTAGTGTTCTATCCCATTATGATGTTTATAATGATGGGAATAATCTTGCTTGTATTAGTAGTCAAAATTCTGCCTATGTTTCAAAATGTATTTCGAGAGCTAGACTCAAATATATCCAAGTCTTCTAGTAACTTGATGTGGGCAAGCATGCTGGTAGGAAAGGTTGTAGCTTGTGGTGTATTTATAGTCTTTGCAATTATAATAGCGCTTGTCATAATAAATAAAACAAAAAGAGGAAATGAGATGGTTTGCCAGGCAGGAAATCATCTTCCTTATGTCCGCAGGATTATGTATCGAATTGGAATTGGTAAGTTTGTATCTGCAATGTCTTTAATGATAGGGAGTGGATTGGCAAATGAGGAAGCCTTAGAATTAGTGAGAGGCCTTATTGATCATCCAACCATAAAGAAACGTATTGGCATGTGTCTTAACACTGTAAAGGATAATGGAAGCTTAGAAGACGCATTACGTGATAATAAGCTTATAACAGGAATGAATGGAAGAATGCTAAGCGTAGGGGCAAAAACAGGCGTACTAGATGTGGTATTTGAAAAGCTAAGTCAAAAGTATGATCAAGAAATCGAGCATTCACTGAATGGAATCTCCACAGTGATAGAGACTATTCTTGTAATTTCTCTTTCTGCCATTGTAGGAGTTGTGTTAATTTCAGTTATGCTTCCACTAGTAAGCATAATATCATCAATAGGATAGGAGTGATACTCTTGAAGGGAAAGAATATCAGACAGATGTTGAAAGGACTACTTCTATCAAGTATAACCCTGGTAGTATTTATCACGATCTTATTAAAAGGATTTGTTTATTTTGATGGGGTTAATCAGGTGCAGAGCAAAGAACTGTTGGAGCAGTCAGTACGAAAGGCTACAGTGGAATGTTATGCAGTGGAAGGTGTTTATCCATCTACCTTGGAGTACTTAGAAGAGAATTATGGCATTATTTATGATAAGGACAAGTATGGAGTAGAGTATGGGTGTTGGTCATCTAATATAATGCCTACCATTGTTGTTTATAAAAAATAGAGAAGAATAAAATAGGAGGAGAATATGGAGCAAGGTAATCGGAAATCCTTTTTTGTGAATTTTATATGTACCATAGGCATATTAGGTGCCTTGGCCGTGTTTTCCTTAGTATTGGCAAACGTAGGAGTGCGTGTATATAAGAATATAGTAACAGAGAACGCTGATAATTATAAGCTTCGAACATCCTTAGCCTATGTAACGACAAAAGTCAGACAAATGGACCAAGAAGGCAAGGTATACATAGAAAAACGAGAAGGTATTGATGTCTTGGTAATGGAACAAGTCATTGATCATGTGGAATATGAGACATTGATTTACTACTATGCAGGAAGTCTTTATGAAGTATTTCACGAAAAAGAAAATGAGTTTTATTTATCAGATGGCGCATATGGATATCAAATCATGGAGATTAATGTATTTTCAATGCAGGAAAAGTCAAGAAACCTGCTGATTTTTACTGCAAAAGACAGTAAAGGGAAAGAAGAAAGTATTACGCTGAATTTAAGGACAAGGAGATAGGCATATGAGTAGTAAAATAAAAAGCCGCAGACTGAACGCCTCCATGCTGGAAATCATATGTACTCTCGGAATATTAGTCGTAGTCAGTGTACTATTGTTGAAGCTATTTTTAGGAGCCAACTCGTTAGAAACGAAGGCAAGGGATATCAGTGAAGCATGTATTTTGGCAGAGTCTATGGCAGAGACCATAAAAGGAAGTAATTCCATAGAGGAAGCATTAAAGACATTGAAGGTAAATCAAATTCAAGATAACTATACGACTTCCATTTATGAAAAGTATTATGATACAGACTGGAAGCCAGTAAAGAAGAAAAGCCGTTACCGAGTAACATTGACCGTTGAGCAGCAGACCGTAGGGGAGCACGTTATGTATATGATTGGTATCGTAGTAAAAAGTGAAAAGTCCTATCCAATTATAAAAAAGGAGGATGGACATATATTAGCGGATATACAAGTTTCTAGCTATAAGTAAAGAAGCAAATGCTGTTTATAAGGGCGTGTGAAAATCAAGATGAAAAAGAAAAGAGAATTTAAATTAAATGTGGGCGGTTCCAGTATAATACTGATTATTGTTGTATTTGCATTGGCAATATTTGCAGTACTATCAATTAAGGCATCAAATAGTGACCTGGTTCTTGCTAAGAAAACAAGAGATTCTGTGCAAGCCTACTATAAGGCAGATACTGAGGCAGAGAATATATTAATGCAGGTGGATCAGGCATTAGAACAGTATGAAACCAATGCCAGTGATGAGGCGTTAAAAGTGAAGCTGCAAAAGCTAATGGAGAAGAAGGGAACCGTAGAGGCGAAGACAGATAAATCAGGTACCATAAACTATTCGGTCAAGATTAATGACTATGCATCATTGGAAGTGACGATAGAGTATGAGTTAGGTAATCTATCTGGGAAACACTTTGACATTAAGAAATGGAATGTTAACCAGAGCGAGATTGGAGAGTACTCGTTTACTGATTTTACATTTTGGGATGGTACTATTGAGGAATAACTAGAAGGAGTAGACAGATGGAACTATATGAGATCTTAAACAATTCGGTAGAGCAGCAGGCCTCCGATATCTTTTTTATTGTAGGACAACCAGTATCCTATAAAATGCGAGGCGTCATAACTAAGATAGTGGAAGAAAAACTGGATGCAGAAGCATCTGACCGACTTGTTAGAAAAATGTACGAGATGGCAGGCAGAGATCTAGTGAATAGGGAAAAAGGAGATGATGATTTTTCCCTATCGCTCTCAAAGGTAGGAAGATTTCGTATTAATGTGTTTATGCAGCGGGGGACTTGGAGCGCAGTACTGCGTGTAGTAAATTTTGAATTGCCGGATGTAGAAAAGATGAGAATACCTCATAGTGTCTTAGACTTAAGCAAGAAACAAAAAGGCCTGGTATTAGTGACTGGTTCTGCAGGAAGTGGAAAGAGTACGACCATCTCCTATATTATTGAGGAAATTAATAAAAATAGGAATTGTCATATCCTAACATTAGAAGACCCTATTGAGTTTTTACATAAACATAAAAAAGGTATTGTGAGCCAGCGGGAAATGAATATTGATTCTGTCTCCTATAGCAGGGCATTAAAGGCTGCAATGCGTGAATCTCCAGATGTAATCCTAATTGGTGAAATGAGGGATTTAGAGACTATTGAAATTGCAATGACAGCAGCAGAGACTGGGCACTTAGTATTATCCACGTTGCATACGGTAGGAGCAGCCAATACAATTGATCGAATTGTAGATGTATTTCCGCCAAATCAACAACAGCAAATTCGAGTTCAGTTATCCATGGTATTACAGAGCATAGTTTCGCAGCAGCTTCTCCCATCGGAATCCTTGGGATTGGTACCGGCATTTGAAGTATTAATGGCAAATAGTGCGATAAAAACAATGATACGTGATGGGAAGGTGCATCAAATAGACACTGTAATTCATAGCTCAGCAAAAGAGCATATGAGGAGTATGGATGCTAGCATATTAGAGCTATATCGACAAAATCTTATTACCGAAGAAACGGCACTTACTTACTGTATGAATGTAGAAAGTATGAAACGAGGTCTAAAATAGGTATATAACTAAAAGTTGTCCCCATATAATATAACGATATACTTTGGTGAAAGTAAGGAGAGTATTATATGGGGAAAACTGTTTTAAAGGTAGTTCTGGCTGTCCTTGCAGCCATTGTAGTTCCGATAGCTATTACAATGTTATTTACAGGAAGAATTATGCCTAGTCAACAAAATCGAGCAGTAAGGCAGGCATTTATAAAGGAGACAGCAGAAAAAGAAGATTATTCAGTGGAAGAATATTTAATGATGGCCATGGCGGCAAATATAGATCTGGATATGAATATGGAGACGTTAAAGGCACAAGCAGTAATCCTTCGAACTTGGATTTATGAAAAGCAATTGGAAGCAGGCGAGGAGAAGCTTACGCTAGACAAGGTAGGTATTGAAACAATCTCTCTAGAGCAGTTGAAACATAAAATTAGCATAGAAGAATATGAGACTGCTGTATCCAATATTGAAAATGCAATCTATAGCACCAAGGGACAGATTCTTACTTATGAGGAACGGCCAATTCTTGCATTCTTCCATTATGCAAATACCGGGCAGACAAGAAGCTATCAGGAGGCATATGGTGAGGAAATCCCTTATTTAGAAACGGTAGACAGCAGTGCCGACATTGAGGCCAGTGTAGCGGTCACTACGAAGGTATTAAAAAAGGCTGAAGTACTAAAAAAACTAAAGGAAAAGTATGACATTCAGGATGTGACAGAGGATAACTTAATAGAGGCTCTATCAATTAAAGAGAAAGAAAAGGATGGATATGTACATATTATCAAGCTTGCATCGTTAGAAATTCGGGGAGAGGATTTTAAATCCTTGTTTGGACTGAATTCTACCAACTTTTATTTTGAAGAAAAAGATGGCGATTTACGAATTATATGCAAAGGAAAAGGACAAGGAATAGGATTTAGCCAGTATGGTGCCAATGTTATGGCCAGTAAAGGGAAGGATTATCAAGAGCTCTTGTTGTATTACTATAAAGGGGTAACATTGTTAGAGGTAGACAATATGGATTAAAAACAGTATTTATTTAGAAATATACATATTATTGTCGGAATTTTTTAACACATTTTTTACAGTAAATGTATAACTATCCTGAATGTGGTGAAAATTACAGTTAGAGGTGATAAAATGAATAAAGATAAATTATCTAGAATCCTAAAAACTAAAGGATTTTACTTATCCCTTCTAACTGGTGTCTTAGCTATAGCAGCCATTTGTTTTGTGTATTTTAATACAAACAACAGTGATAACAAGAATAATCTAACTGACCTAAATGGTAACCCTATCACTCAGCAAGCTGATAGCGACAAACAAAAAGCTAATGTGCCAGCAGAAGACAAAACAGTTGTTTCTGAGAATGCAAAAAAGAATGAGGTAAACAAGACGACAAAGACTGCCGCTCCTGATTTATCAAATAAGTCATTAGCAGAAGACAAAAATGACACAAGTAAGGCTGTTGCAGCAAACAGTAAAGCTTCCACTCTTTCATTTGACGAAAATGCAAAGTTTGAATGGCCAGTAAAAGGTGATGTAATCATCCCATATGATATGGAACATGGCGTTCAATTCTTAACATTAGGCCAATATAAATGTAGTGATGCAATCGTTATTAGTGCAGAAGTTGGAACAAAGGTTAAGAGTGCAACTAAGGCAAAAGTATTAAGTATCAAAAAAAATGATGAAACAGGACTTACTGTTACAACAGATATCGGAAGTGGATATCAAGTGATTTATGGTCAATTAAAGAGTGTAAAAGTTAAAGTTGGCGATACAATCGATGCAGGTGCTGTAATTGGTAAAATTGCAAAACCTTCAAAATATTACGTTGTTGAGGGTCCAAACCTATACTTCAAGGTTACAGAGAATAAAGAAGCAGTAAATCCTATGTATTTATTAGATTAATAAAGCTAAGGTTAAATAGTGTGTGTTGAATGAGAAAATCATAAAGGTCTCAGAAATGGGACTTTTATGATTTTTTAGTAACACATTTTATGAAATTACATATAGTAAAGTATAACCTTCCCCAAAAAGAGATTCTGTACATACAAAAAAAATCGCGACCGAATTTTTTTTACGAGGAATCTCTTTTTCGGGTGAAGCACTAGTTTATTCGGTTGCTTTATATAGATTTACGAAAGAGAAGTAAATAGGGTACAAAAAGGGGACTTCCAAAATGGAAGTCCCTTTTTAATTTATATGGAAGTTCTCTTCGAGCCCGTCCATATAAATTAAAACACGCCCTAATAAAGAAGTGCGTACGATGCGCACTCAGCTGAAAGGAGTATATCACTAACACAATCAGCCTCGGCGCGAGAAAAGTGTCGAAGACACTTTCTATTTCATAACAAAGTCTGCAACGAAACGATACATTAACACGAAGTGACAGAAGCTGCCGCCCATAACAAAAAGATGAAAAATCTCATGGGAACCAAAGTTTCTATGTTTGGAGTTAAAGATCGGCAGTTTCAATGCATAAATAACACCGCCTATGGTATAAATAATTCCTCCAATTAAAAGCCATAGGAATCCATTCCAAGATAATGCATTGATAATCGGACTAAAGGCTAAAACACAAGTCCAGCCCATAGCAATATAAACTACGCTGGAAATCCATTTTGGACAAGTTACCCAGACCGCTTTTAGAATAATGCCTCCAATTGCCATGGACCAAATTAAGATAAATAATAATAGCCCAACTTTACCACCAAGTACAACAAGGCAAATTGGTGTGTAAGTACCGGCAATTAGCACACTGATCATCATATGGTCAAATTTCTTTAATTTTTTATTGATTTTTGCAGAAATATCAAATGTATGATAGATCGTGCTAGCAGTGTACAGCAAGATCATGCTGACTATAAATATAGTAAGTGAAATCAAATGTATCTTATCTGGGTTAGTCGCTGCTTTAATTAGAAGCGGAGTAGCGGCAAAGAGAGCCATTAACATGCCTATGAAATGTGTGATTGCGCTACCTGGATCCTTTGCTTTTATTTTACTCATATAAAAACCTCCTTAATATTACATTTGATATTAATATACACAGTAAAGGTATTAATAATACGTTATGTAGTAATGAAAACTACTTGTTACAATTCATATATTACTCTTGTTAAATATAAAATGCAATATATATCGTAGAAATATTTTGTTTATTGAAACAGTTGTATTTCCTATGCTATAATAGGAAACAATATATATATTAAGCGGAGGTTTATAATGGAAGTAGCTGTTGGAGATATCATCAAATTAAAAAAACAACATCCTTGTGGAAGCTTCGAATGGGAAGTACTACGAATCGGTATTGATTTTCGTTTAAAATGTACAGGATGTGGACATCAGATTATGATTCCGCGTAAGCAAGTAGAGAAGAATATTAGAAATATACGAAAAAAATCGGAAGAATAATATTCTACTTGAATTATTGTAATTGTTATGCTAATATATCTAATTGTGATATGTTAAATATATTCCTTGCTCTTATCTAGTATAAGGGCCAGAGACCAAAAGGAGGTGCACACAACTATGAACAAATATGAATTAGCCTTAGTTGTAAATGCAAAAATCGAAGATGAAGCAAGAACTGCTACAGTTGAAAAAGTAAAAGAATACATTACTCGTTTCGGCGGTACAGTAACTAACGTTGATGAATGGGGTAAGAAAAGATTAGCTTACGATATTCAAAAAATGCGTGAAGGCTTCTACTACTTCATCACTTTCGAATCTGAATCTAATTGTCCAAATGAACTTGAACAAAACGTTCGTATCATGGAACCAGTTATCAGATATTTATGCATTAGACAAGACGCATAATAAGGAGGGGATTCCCGAGTGAATAAAGTTATCTTAATGGGAAGATTAACTAGAGATCCAGAAGTGAGATATTCTCAAGGTGAAAGTGCCACAGCTATTGCACGTTTTAGTTTAGCTGTTGATCGTAGATTTAAACGTCAAGGAGAAGCAGATGCTGATTTTATCAACTGTGTTTCTTTTGGAAAGACTGCTGAGTTTGCAGAAAGATACTTAAAGCAAGGTACGAAAGTAGTTGCTTGCGGTAGAATTCAAACTGGTAGCTATACGAATAAAGAAGGTCAAAAAGTATACACAACTGATGTTGTTGTAGAAGAAGTTGAATTTGCTGAAAGCAAAGCGGCCAGCGAACGTAACAGTGGAATGGACCATGGTTTCCAACAACCAGCTTCTAGACCAGCTCCAAGCCAAGCGGCAGGAGATGGATTCATGGATATTCCTGACGGTATTGATGAAGAATTACCATTCAATTAGCATTTAAAATATAAGGATCTAAGGAGGTCATGTTGTTATGCAAAACAATAGAAATGATAGAAGCGATTCTCCTATGAAAAGAAGAGGCGGACGTAGACGTAAGAAAGTTTGCGTATTCTGTGCTGACAAAAATCATACAGGAATCGAATATAAAGATATTAATAAATTAAAAAGATACGTGTCTGAAAGAGGAAAAATTCTTCCTAGAAGAATCACTGGTAACTGCGCTAAGCATCAAAGAGCTTTAACAGTAGCTATCAAGAGAGCTAGACACATCGCTTTAATGCCATACACAACTGACTAAGTTTTAGTCGATTGCGAATAGCATAAGCAGCAAACCCCTTGTAAATGAGTATTCATTTACAAGGGGTTTTTTATTTACGCGAACAATGAGCTAAAGTGATGCTAGCATTACCTTGGCGACTGTCGCGATAACGAGAGAAACTCGCAGAGCGTGTTTCTTCTCGTTTTCTGGAGAATTGCATTGTGAGTAAAACTCTGATTTGAAAGTATTTGGAAGAATTGTAGGACTATAGAACTATTTGACATTATTTGGATAATGAGTTAGAATAACCCGGAGTTATTTATTGGAAATTATCAGTACTTAGATGGAGAAGGAGTAGGGAAATGAAAAATCTAATAACGAAAAGTTCAAAAGTGTTAGGTACATTTTTATTTACTTTGCTTGCTGTATTTACAGTAGCTTGTATGATGCCTAACAATGGTTCTTTCGTAGAAACTGCTACAAGAGTTGAAGCAGCTGCGAAAATCAACAAATCCAAAGTTACACTTCCAATTGGTGCAAGTGAACAGCTTAAAGTAAATGGAACATCAAAAAAAGCAACTTGGAAGACTACAGACAAAAAAGTTGCAACAGTATCAAGCAAAGGTAAGGTGACCGCTAAAAAAGCAGGTTCCGCAAAGATTCAAGCTAAGCTTGGCAAAAAGACTTATACTTGTAAAGTTAATGTATTGAACTTCAAACTTAACAAATCAAGTGTTACAATGACACAAGGTAAGACAACAACATTAAAAGTATCAGGAACAAAAAGTAAAGTTACATATAAATCAAGCAATAAGAAAATCGCAACAGTAACAAACAAAGGCGTTGTAAAAGCTGTTAAAAAGGGTTCAACAAACATTAAGGTTAAAGTAGGAAAGCAAACTTATACATTACCTGTAAAAGTTGAAACGCCAAGCATTTCTAAAAAGAATATTACACTTAAAAAAGGAAATAAATACACATTAAAACTTAACGGAACAAGCAGAAGTGTTAGATGGTCTACAAATAATAGTAAAGTTGCTACTGTTAGCAACGGTAAAGTTACAGCTAAAGCTGTTGGGCAAGCCATCATTACAGCAAAAGTAAACGATAAGAGCTATACTTGTAAAGTAGTAGTAGGTCACAATGTGATTAACTGTCCTGACAGCATTACCATAAAATATGGTGAAACTAAAACATATACTATGACTGCAACGGATGGATTTACTTATAGTAGTGAAAATAGAAGTATTGCTAGTGCAACAATTAATCCTTCTTACTTCTATACAGGTGATAAGCTTACAATGAAAGTAACAGGTTATTTACCTGGAACTACAAATATTGTATTTAAAAGTGATGCAGGATGGACAAAAAAATGTAAAGTAACTGTTATTGGAGCTCCTGTAACAGCTGGTGCAATAAGCAATCCAATTTCTAATGTAAAAATCAATAGTATAAAAGCATATAAATCTGTAAAATCTAAAGAGCATGATATTTTTGTTATGACTAACATTACAAGTAATGTAGAAGTAAAATTAAAGGGAATTAATATCAAATTTGGTTTCTATGATAAGAATGGAAAATTAATTTCTTCCACAGAAAAAGGATTTACTAATATTTTAAAAGGGAAACAAAATCAAGGAAACTTTATTGAGTACGACTATGGTGATAAGTTAAAAGATGTAACTAGTGTTAAGATTATCTCAGTTACTCCAATCGTTGATGATTCTTTAGCGGGTAAGATTTTAACAAATCCAAAACTTGAAGTATCATGTAATGTTCCTGGATTAAAAATATCAAATGTTGCTATGGCTTGGATGTATGGTTCAGGATTAAATTATGCATATGGATCATTATATAATCAGTATTGTGCACAATTCCAATGTACTATTACAAATACAAGCTCTGATACTAAATACTACGAGGTTTGGTTTGATTGTTATGATGCGGAAGGAAAGATAATAAATCAAGTTTCGGGATTTAACTATGAAAGTGGTTCGATTGCTGGTCATTCAAGTGAGATAGAACAATCTGATACAGTTAATCTTGTTGGAGCTTTATCAACAGGAAAGATTGCAAAGATTGTATTTAGAGTTAAGGAAAGATAGCTAAATAATTAGAAGAGATTATTTTTGATAAGAATATTATCTAAAATAATCTCTTTTTTAATAGGAAATAATAATTGGTTTTGATAGGTCGTTTTTATCCATACTAGATAATGCATAGTTTAGATTGCCAACTTTCTGGTACTAAAATAGTGCTTTTCTAAATTTACCTAAAATGGTATAATGACGTATGGTAAAGAATCATAGCGTATTAGCTAGGAGATGTGGAAATGAAGCAAAAGGTTAAATTGAACGGTGCCTTAAAGACATACCTAAGATGGCCGATTTATCTTTCAATCATATTACTTGCGATGACAGTAAGTATATTTATGGTAGACACAGAAGCCGGCATTATTATGTCAATATATTTAGGCATTTATATACTGTTCACAGTTGTTATTTATTATAGAAAACGCTCCACGATCCTACGCGAAATAGTTCAGTATGCTACGACTTATAATTGTGTCCAAAACAAATTAGTAAAACAGATGATCATACCATATGGAGTACTAGATTGTGAAGGGCATTTATTGTGGGGAAATGATGAGTTCCTAGATATTATACAAGATGAGAAATCAGCAAAACGAGGAATTACAAATATATTTCCGGAAGTATATCCTGGAATGTTCCCAAGCAGTGAAATGGACGTAGAGAGACATATTTCGTTAGGTGATAAGGATTACAAAATCGTAATACGAAGAGTAATCGCAATGGGGGCAGCCGGTCAGGAGTATGTAGAAGAGACGGATAGTGAAGGTTCAGAAGAATATGACGTGATCTATAGCATTTATTTAATGGATGAGACAGAGATTAATACCTGTATCCGAGAGAATAAAGAGCAACGTCTTATTATTGGACTTCTATATATTGATAACTATGAAGAGGCTCTTGAGAGCATTGATGAGGTTAGAAGATCATTACTTATTGCATTGGTTGATCGTAAGATTAACAAGCAAATGCAAAGTATTGATGCAATTATTAAGAAGCTTGAAAAAGATAAATATATCGTTATCTTTAAGCAGAAGTATCTGCCACAACTTCAGAATTCAAGGTTCTCCTTGTTGGATGAAGTTCGTGCCGTTAATATCGGAAATGATATGGCCGTAACATTAAGTATGGGCCTTGGTGTAAATGCAGAGACTTATTTAAAAGGCTACGAAAGTGCAAGAGCAGCAATTGATCTTGCATTAGGTAGAGGTGGTGACCAGGTAGTAATTAAGGATGGAGATAAGATCCTTTATTATGGTGGCCGTAGTATGCAGGTAGAGAAGAATACACGCGTAAAGGCTCGTGTAAAGGCCCATGCCCTAAAAGAATTAGTAGAAGCAAAAGATAATATCGTAATCATGGGGCATGCTATAGGTGATGTGGATTCCTTTGGTGCAGCCATCGGTATTTATCGAATTGCAAAGACGTTAAATAAGAGAGCATATATCGTTATTAATGAGGTTACTAAGAGTGTTAGACCTTTAAAGGACCGTTTTATGGATAATCCTGAGTATGAAGAGGATATGTTCTTAAATAGCACTAAGGCTCTTGAGGTGACTAATGAGAACACATTATTAGTTGTGGTGGATGTCAATCGTCCATCCTATACAGAATGTCCTGAGTTGTTAGGTATGACACCAACCATCGTAATTCTTGATCATCATCGACAAACAGGTGAGGTTGTTAAGAATGCGGTGTTAAGTTATATTGAGCCATATGCGTCCTCTACTTGTGAGATGGTAGCAGAAATTCTTCAATATATTGAAGAGGGACTTAAATTAAAGCCATTAGAAGCAGATGCAATGTATTCAGGTATGATTATTGATACGAATAACTTCTTAATGAAGACTGGGGTTCGTACCTTTGAGGCTGCAGCATTCCTAAGAAGAAGCGGTGCAGATGTTACGCGAGTAAGAAAATCATTTAGAAGTGATATGAATGAATATGTGAAGAAAGCAGAAGCGCTTAGTAGTACAGAAGTATTTATGGATCATTATGCAATTGCAGTAAGTACTAGCGAGGGTGTTGACAGTCCAACTGTATTAGCTGCGCAGGTTGCCAATGAGCTGCTTAGTATTACAGGAATTAAAGCTTCCTTTGTATTGGTAAATTATAATAACAAGATATACATTAGTGCTAGGTCGATTGATGAATTAAATGTTCAGATTGTAATGGAAAAGTTAGGCGGTGGCGGTCATATGACAGTTGCAGGTGCACAGCTTGAAAATTGTACGGTTGATCAGGCAAAACAAACGGTTAAAAATACACTAGAACAGATGAAACAGGAAGGAGAAATTTAAAATGGATATTATTTTACTTCAAGATGTAAAAACATTAGGAAAAAAAGGTGAACTGGTTCAAGTAAACGAAGGTTATGCTAGAAACTTTATCTTACCTAAAAAATTAGGAGTAGAGGCTACTGCTAAAAATAAAAATGATTTAAAACTTCAAAAGGCAAATGAAGAAAAGGTAAAACAAGAAATCTTAGAGCAAGCAAAACAATTTGCGGAAGAATTAAAAGATAAAGAAGTTCAAGTTAAGCTTAAAGCAGGTGATGGAGGAAGAACATTTGGTTCTATCTCTACAAAAGAAATCGCAACAGCTGCAAAAGCGCAGTTAGGTTATGATATCGATAAAAAGAAAATGGTACTAAAGGAGCCTATTAAGAGCATTGGAACTTATGTAATTACAATTAAGTTACATGCCAAGGTGAATGGCGAATTGCGTGTTAAGGTAATTGGCGCATAAGTAGGAGTGGAGTAATTCATGGAAGAAGCATTAATTAAACGAGTGCTTCCTCATAGTATAGAAGCGGAGCGCTCAGTTATTGGTTCTATGATTATGGATAAGGATGCGATTACAACAGCATCAGAAATCATTACTGGGGAAGACTTTTATCAAAATCAATTTGGTATCTTATATGATGCAATGCTGGAGTTATATAATGAAGGGAAACCGGTTGATTTAGTAACATTACAAGATAAGATAAAAGAGAAGGATATTCCAGAAGAGTTATGTAGTATTGAATTCATCCGTGAGTTAATAAGTTCAGTACCGACTTCTGCGAATGTTAAGTATTATGCTGGTATCGTTAAAGAGAAGGCAGTATTAAGACGTCTGATCAAGATTACAGAAGGTATCAGCAATGAAGCATATATGAGCAAGGAGAAGCTGGAAGTCATCTTAGAGAATGCAGAGAAGCAAGTATTTGATGTAGTTCAGAATCGAAGCACTGGTGACTTTACAAGTATTAAAGATGTAGTAATTCAGTCACTTGCTAGTATTGAGTCAGCAGCTCGTAATAAAGGTAGCGTAACAGGTGTTTCTACTGGGTTTTATGATCTTGATTATAAGACTGCAGGTCTACAGCCATCGGATTTAATTATCGTTGCAGCCAGACCATCTATGGGTAAGACAGCCTTCGTACTTAATATTGCGGAGAATGTTGCGGTTAAGAATGATACCACAACCGTTATATTCAGTCTGGAAATGAGTAAGGATCAGCTGGTAAAACGTATTATTGCCATGAATTCTAAGGTGGATTCTCAGGCAATGCGTACAGGTGATCTTCAGGATGAAGACTGGTTAAAGATTGTGGAGAGTGCCAGAGACATTGGTAGTTCCAATCTTGTTATCGATGATACACCAAGTATTTCGGTACAGGAATTACGTTCTAAATGTCGTAAGCTCAAGTTAGAGAAAAACCTAGGATTGGTTATCATCGATTACCTTCAGCTTATGTCAGGCGGTAGCAAGAAAGCAGAATCCAAGCAACAAGAGGTATCTGAAATCTCAAGAAACTTAAAAGCAGTAGCCAGAGAGATTAATGCTCCTGTAATTGCATTATCGCAGCTTAGCCGTGCGGTAGAACAGAGACCGGATAAACGCCCTATGATGTCGGATTTACGTGAATCTGGAGCCATTGAGCAGGATGCCGATGTTATTATGTTTATTTATCGTGATGATTATTATAATAAAGAGTCAAAAGATGCAGGTGTATCTGAGATCATTATTGGTAAGCAGAGAAATGGTCCTACGGGAACTGTTAAGTTAGCTTGGTTATCTCAATACACGAAATTTGCGAATTTGGATCGTAGCTATTATGACACTCATCAAGAGGATGAGGAGTAAGATATTAGATAAAAAAGCAGAGTACATTTTGATAGGTACTCTGCTTTTTCTATACACAGAAATGTAATAAATACTCTAAATAAGTTCATAAATAATCTTAAGGGGAAATACAAATTTTAGTTTATATTCTGAGTAATGCCGATATTTTATAGGTAAGTCATAAAGAAGCTGTCGACAACTTGTTGTAAATATGTGGAAAAGTTTATTGCAAAAGAATACTCCTATGCTATAATTATTAGTATGATAAAGGAGGTTGCCGGCATGAGTGAGGGTAGTACATACGTGATATCACAGGTAGTCCAAAAGACTGGTTTAAAGTCACATACAATACGATACTGGGAAGAAGAATTAAAACTCGACATTCCTCGTAATAATATGGGGCATAGATATTATACGGATAAAGATATAAAGCTATTCTTACGGATTAAAGAGTTGAAAAGTAAAGGTTTTCAGTTAAAGGCAATCGCGTTGATGCTGCCGGATCTAGCCGAGATGGATGAACTTGATACACAGGATATGACGCAACTTAAAGACGAGATGAACTCTAAGGTGATTCAGCTGAGAGAGAGCAAATATAAAGATAACTTTCAGAGTGAAGGGGGGGAGATCTTGGACAAGCAAGAAACCAATCCTGTTGTTGCAAATGAGGAGGATAATGAGGTTGTTATTGAAAAGACTCCTAGTGAGAAATTAGAACGTTTTCAGCAGGTAATGACAAAAGTTATCGGTAATGCAATGAAGGCGAACAATGTTGAGATTACAGAAGCAATTAGTGAACATGTGACAGATAGCGTTATTAAGGAAATGGACTATCTCTTTCGAATAAAAGAGGATCATGAGGAAGAGAGATTTAAGAAATTGGACGAGCTAATTCGTGACGTTCAGAAGAGTCGACAAGAGGTTGCGGCAACCGTGCCTTCTAGGAAGAAAAAGAAAAAAGGTTTGTTTCGAAGATCATAGGTGTAATAGATTGGGAAGT
The DNA here is from genome assembly GCA_030539495.1 of bacterium. Taxonomy (GTDB): domain Bacteria; phylum Bacillota; class Clostridia; order Lachnospirales; family Lachnospiraceae; genus KM106-2. Next base: position 139,510 of record JAUNRX010000001.1, read on the forward strand.
ATCATATGTTTATGTGGGATAGGGGAGCTTATATAGTTATACATATATAGTAGAAAAGGCACATCATTGAGATGTGCCTTTTATCTATAATCTAATGATTATTTCATATTGAAATTAACCTTCGATTGAACCTGTAGGGCAAGTTGCAGCACAAGCTCCGCAATCGATACATACATCAGCATCGATTTCGTAGTGAGCAGCGCCTTCAGAAATAGCTCCAACTGGACATTCTGCTTCACATGCTCCACAGCTTACACAACCATCATTAATTACGTGTGCCATAATAACTTCTCCTCCTTCTTTTTAGTTTCTTATATTTTAATATAATTGGAACGAGATTACAATAGATATCCCAATGTTTTTAATAACAAGATTATATTTCCATTTGTGTCACTTATTTCCTTGACTGCATAGGGGGATTGGAATATAATAGATATATTTATAGACAATATGTAATAAAATAGTGCTAGGAGGAAGTTAATATGGCAAAGATATCTAAGGATATGATTATCGCTGAAATTATTCAAGTAGACCAAGGTCTTATTCCAATTTTAATAGAAGCAGGGATGCACTGCTTAGGATGCCCATCCGCACAAGCAGAATCCCTTGAAGAAGCTGCTATGGTACATGGAATTGATGCTGATCAATTGGTTAACGATTTAAATGCATACTTAGAAAAATAAATAATAACATAAATAAAAACCTATCAGTAAAGTTGATAGGTTTTTTATTTATAAAGATATTCATATCTTAAACAATTACATTACGGATAATATTTGGACCGCATCTTCTTTTACAATCATATCAAAGTGTTCTTTATAATACGCAATCGTTGCATACGTACTGCGTTCTAATTTTCCGTACTCGGAAGTTAAATTACATATACGATTAAACTCTTGAGGTGTATAATCAGATTGGCTTAATACTAAGTAATACGTATTGTTGGCTGTATTTTTATATAAGTCATTCTTACCTCGATATGATAACACAAGTTCTGCACTTACACGAATGACCTCTTCTAGTGAATTGAATGAAAAGATTTTTAGGATCTTTTCTGCAGGTTTTATCTCTGCGGAAACAGTCTCTTTTTCATCGCTTTCTTTCGATGGTTCAATGTTAAGTGTTTCATCAAGCTTTGAATTGTCTGTATCAGTTGGCTTATCTTCTGATTTTTTATCGGAATCTAATTCTAATAAGTTATCAAGGTCTTGATAACTACTTAAAAGATCATTATCAAATCCTAACTCATCATCATCATTTTCATCAAACTCATCCGAGTCAGAGAAATTAGGAGAAAACTTGGAGAAACGAGTATCTAACTCATCAGGGTCTTCCACCTTTGTTACCACTAGGATTAGAGTTTCAGGAGAAACAGGGATTGCTTCAATCATTAATGGAATATCGTCTGCTTCAAAGCCGAATTCGAAAGCTGCTTGCTGCATCATATCACGAAATAGTAATTTAGCCTTCTCTGTACCATATGCAAGTTCACTTATTCTGAGTTGTCTGTCAACCAGATCATCTTTGTTAAGGGTACAACGAATCTGATTCTCGTTTATTTTTTCAATTTTCATAGAATCACATCCTTTCTAATCGCTAAATTCTAATTGGATTTCTTATTTATATTACTAGTTTAAAGAGTTTTGTGCTTAGGTTAGATTTTAGAAGCTATAGTATATAGTATATGCTAAAACCTTAGTTATATTGTGAAACGTCATAATTAACATAAAAAATGAAATAATGGCGAAACCACAGTTTGTTTTGTGCTTAAAGTATAAGTGAAAATCTTGGTAAAGTCAATATTAGCATCTGTAATTTTGGAACAATAAAGATAGAATAATTGGATAATTATGTTTAAGTGATACAAGTTGTACTATAGAAATTATATAACTCTAGAGTGACAAATATTCCTGTGAAATGATCGAAATAAAAAATAAATGCAATAAGTATTATACTATTATATGAATGAAAAACAGGTTGGTGATTAGGAGGAGACAAAACTACTAAAACCACGAAAATACTTTACAAAGAGATATAAGAAACGATACAATGATATAAACTCTTAATGCCATAGTCTTGATCACTGAAGTGCGGTAAAGCAAGATTATAGGAAAAAGAGTATAGAATGGACAGTGGTATGGAAGGATATCAATATTGTAATGAAAATAAGGAAGATATGACATATTAACAGTAGAAATAATCTTTGTATTCAGACAGATATTGTATTCAGACCGAGTTTGTTTTATATTATTATGTGACGCAATTTTAATGTCATAAAGATAAAGAAAGTGATTTATATGGGAAAAGAAGAAAAGAAGAAGAAAAAGAAAAAGGCAGTTAGTCCTCGAAGACGAAGAATTAAATTAGCCTTTAAGATTTTTATCCTTGTGTTTTTATTGCTTATTTTAGTCGCTGGCATTGTATTTTATTTCAAATATGGAAAAGACATTTTCAGACTCCAGTCTGAGGCGAAGGATATTGTAGCCCAAAGTTCAGAAGAGACATTTAAGATGGACCAGACGAGTTTTGTCTATGACAGCAAAGGTGAAGTAATTGCCAAGCTAAAAGGTTCTAAGGATATTAACTATGTATCAATCAATGATATTCCTAAGTATGCCAGAGAAGCAGTTATTTCGATCGAGGATAAATCATTTGCCAGTCATGGTGGAATTGACATTTCTGCCAATATTAGAGCTGTTGTAGCCTTGGTTAAGAATAAGGGTGAAATTAAACAGGGTGCCAGTACAATAACACAGCAGCTTGCTCGTAATATGTTTTTAACATTTGACCAGACGTGGCAGAGAAAGGTAAAAGAAATATTTGTAGCTGTTGAGTTAGAGAAGAAGTATACCAAGATGCAGATTTTAGAGTATTATTTAAATAATATTTACTTTGCAAATGGGTATTATGGAATTCAGTCAGCAAGCAGGGGATATTTTAGTAAAGATATTAATGAACTAAGTTTATCTCAGATTACATTTTTATTATCAATTCCAAATAATCCAACGTTGTATAATCCGGTTGAAAAAATGGAGAATACATTAAAGCGTCGTGATCGTATTTTGGATCAAATGCTTGCAGATGGAAAGATTTCTGAAAAAGAGTGTAATGATGCTAAGAATGAAAAGATCAAACTAAAAAGAGAAAAAATCGAGAAACAGACATATGTTGATAGCTTTGTGTTATTCTGTGCGACGGAATCCTTGATGGAAGCCAACGGTTTTGAATTTAAATATAAGTTTGATTCTGATGATGAAAAAGATACGTATGATAAAGAGTATAGTGAGCAGTATTCTCAATGCCAGCAAGACCTATATTCCAAAGGATATAATATTTATACATCCATTGATACGGATAAGCAGGGAAAACTGCAAGAGACGTTGGATGATAAATTAAGTAACTTTACTGATGTTACAGAGGATGGCATTTACAAGATGCAGGGATCGGCTGTATGTATTGATAATAGCACTGGGCGTGTAGTTGCGATTGTTGGAGGAAGAGAGCAGAAAGATGTTACTTCCTATCTAAATCGTGGATATCAAAGTTACCGTCAGCCAGGTAGTACAATTAAGCCGTTAATTGATTATCTTCCGGCATTACAGAGTGGATATACTGCAGATTCCATAGTAGTAGATAAGAAAATTCCTGATGGTCCAAGTAATAGTGATGGAAGATATTTAGGTAGTATTACAATTCGAACAGCAGTTGAGAAATCACGTAATACAGTAGCATATCAATTATTTGATAAACTTAATCCATATGTATGTATGAGTAATTTATACAATATGGAGTTTAAAAAATTAGATAAGAGTGATTACCTTAATACAGCAAGTATTGGTGGATTTACAAATGGTGTTAGTCCATTAGAGATGGCATCTGGTTTTGCAACTATTGAGAATGATGGAAAGTTCCGTAAGCCAACTTGTATTATTAAGATTGTAGATTATGATAATAATGAAATCGTAAGTGATACCGTAAAAGAAAAACAAGTATATCAGACAAATGCATGCTATGAGATGACAGACATTTTAGAGGGTGTATTAACAAGAGGTACTGGTAGAGGTTACTCATTAAAGAATATGTCTAGTGCCGGTAAGACAGGTACGACAAATGGAAATAAAGATGGATGGTTTGTTGGATATACTCCATACTATACAACAAGCGTATGGGTTGGATATGATATACCAAAACAACTTAGCGGATTAGCTGGTGGTTCTTATCCACTTTATATCTGGAATAAATTTATGAATGAAATTCATGAGGGATTAGAAAATGTACCATTCCCTGAATATCATAGTTCAGAAACTAAGAAGGATACAGAAGAGACAGAAGAACCGGAAGAGACATTGGAACCTACTGAGGAAGTGGAACCTACAGAGGAGCCAGAATCAACGGAAGAGCCAGATGTAACAATTGAACCGACGCAACCGGCTGATGTAGAGGATGACCAAAGTGGTAATAATCAAGATGATGATAATTCAGATCAAGATGATGTAGTTAGTCCACCAACAGAGGAGCCAGTAAAGACTACAAAGCCAACAATTGCTCCAACAGTGAAGCCAACAAAAGCACCATCTACACAAGCTCCATCAGATAATGATGAAGATGATACTTCTGGAGATTCTGCTAAGGATCCAAATGTGAATCAAGGGACGAATCCAGATACTAATCAATAGCATAGATTTATATAATAAAAAAAACAGCGAAATCGCTGTTTTTTTTGTTATATATTATTTCTTTTTATTAGCTTCATATTGAGTAAGGATACGTTGAATCTTTTCTGTTGGACTTAATAAGTCACTAATAGAATTGTCATGATTTAATGTATCGATTAATAATGCGATATATTTAGACATATCAACGTTAATATAGTAAGGTTTTGATAATAATTCATCTGGTTGATATACAAGGTTTGTAGTTAAGATTCTGTAGAATAAGCCTTGTTCAAAAGCTTCATCAAATTGATCAAAACCATTTGTAAATAAACCAAATGTGGATGCGATAAAGATTCTACCCGCTTTACGGCGTTTTAATTCTTTAGCAACATCTAACATACTTTCACCTGAAGAAATCATATCATCAACGATGATAACGTCTTTACCTTCAAGATCAGCACCTAAGAATTCGTGAGCGATAATTGGATTACGTCCATCAACGATTGTTGTGTAATCGCGGCGTTTATAGAACATACCTACGTCTACACCCATTACATTACCGAAGTATACGGCTCTGCCCATGGCACCTTCATCAGGGGAAATAACCATCATTTGCTCAGCATTTATATTAAGATCAGGAACATTCTTTAATAATGCTTTAATAAATTGATATGTTGGCATTATTGTTTCGAAACTCTTAAGAGGAATTGAGTTTTGAACTCTAGGATCGTGAGCATCAAAAGTAATAATGCTTTCTACACCCATGCTTGTTAATTCTTGCAATGCTAATGCACAGTCTAAAGATTCTCTAGAACTACGTTTGTGTTGACGACTTTCATATAAGAAAGGCATGATAACAGTAATTCTACGTGCCTTACCACCAATAGCTGCAATGATTCTCTTAAGATCTTGATAATGATCATCTGGAGACATGTGGTTTGTTTGACCACATACACTGTAAGTTAGGCTATGATTACATACGTCTACTAAGATATAAACGTCAGAACCACGAACAGATTCGCGAATTACACCTTTTGCTTCACCAGAACCAAAGCGAGGACAAGCTGCATCTACTAAGTAAGAATCACGTTTATACCCTTTAAATACTATGTTCCCAGAGTGTTCGCTTTGGCGATCTGTTCTCCATTGAACGATGTAATCGTCCACTTTTTTTCCTAAACTTCGACTGCTTTCGAGAGCAACAATTCCTAATGTACCTACAGGAATTGTTTCCAAATTATTATCTTGTTGCGACATGAATGTCTCCTCCATCTATATTTGCTATTTCAGAATGAATTTTTGAAAAACTACCCATATAAAAAGTAATTTAGTCAAATTAGTTACCTATTTCTTGGTAACAATGTCCATTAATGTTTATACCATTATACTTAAAATTCGTCAAGGACAAAATACCCCATAAAATATTATATTTTTCTATCTTGCAGATGCTTTGTGAAGCGTATATCATCGCCATAAATGTTTAATAAGGTATAGTTTCCAATTAAACGTGAGCTGATTCGCTCGCTATAAGTTGCTAATAATTCCTCTGGAGATAGATTTGTAGAAATAATGGTTGATTTCTTCTTTAAATGACGTTCATTAATGCAATTGTAAAGCTGAGAAGTTACAAATGTATTATTGAATTCAGTACCTAGATCATCAATGATTAATAAATCACTTTCATATATGAAATCTTCATTTAATTGTTGTTCTTGCTTACTATATTGTTCGTTTGAACGTTGAAACTTATTCTTCTCTAAGATATCAAATAATTGATAAGAAGTTAAATAGATTACAGTAACGGCTCGGTTAATCAATTCGTTAGCAATGGAGTTTGCTAAAAAGGTCTTTCCCACGCCTGCATTACCATAAATCAAAAGATTTTGATAATTAGTGGAAAAGTTCTCAATATACTGCTTACATGTTGAAAGTACGCGTATCATGTTGTCGTAAGGGGTTAGACCTGTAAGTTCGTTGACCATATCTTTAGAATAATAGCCAAGACGGAACTTAGAAAAATTCTCATCTTTAATAATTTCCCTTACAGTGTCCTGAGAAAATAGCATATTGACAATTGCCTGTTTGAAACAATGACATTTTTCATTATCAATATATCCTGTATCTTTACAGTCAGGGCATGTATAAACTGGAGACAGATAATCTGCAGGATATCCATTGCTGACAAGCAGTTCCTTTTTACATTGAGATAGCTCTTCATTTCGATTTTTTAACGTCTGGATTGCAGAGTTATCCCCCATAATTGACAGCTTGGCCGCTTCCACGGAATAGGTAATGATGGAATCATCCAATTCCTTTAATGCAGGAATTTTTGCAAAGACTTCCTGCTCCCGTTCTTTTAAGATACGTTTATTATGTGATCGCTTAAGATCATAATCTCGTTGTATGGCATTATACTGCCAGTTATTAAGAACCATTAAATAGTCCTCCTATTGTTTGTTTAATAAGAGTTGTTCCATTTTACGAAAATCTTCTTTGGAATAATTTCTTTGGGCAAAATTATTAAACTTATTATTTGTATTTGTCTTAGCTACTGTTTGTTTTTGTGCATTATATGCTGGTTTCGCCTGTTTTGCATGAGTCTGATCCAATTTTGTTACATCTGTAATAGATTTTACATTGTTCTCTGACCAGCTGGTAATGATTTTATCAGCATAATTAAAATCAGGTTTTCCAGTACGTAATAAAGTACGATTACATGCCTCGATAATAAGTTCAAGTGGAAGGTTTAAATGATTAATCCATTTATTGATAAATTTGATTTCTATGTCACCAGGCGTTCTATTAAGGCCAAATGCCTTATTAATAGCTTGGTATGTTTTGTTGTATTTATTCGTATATTGTTTTGCCTTTTCTTCTGAGTCGATGCCTTCTTTTGCCCAGCCAAGAGCAACGGCTTCTACGTAGCTTGCACTTTTCTTATTAATTGAAATACAGTACTCAAATAAAAATAGGATCAAGTCTGATGAAAATCCGATGTTTTCATATAAATATAAGATTAATTGTTGATCTGCAGATTTTAATGGACGAGCCATATAGCTTTCTACAGCAGCTAAAAGAAGCTGAACATTATCATCTTTGCTCATTAATTCAATTTGTGCTTTTGTATAAGTTGGCTTAATAATTGCATCATTTGATGTTGCGTTTTCTTTATTATTTGCTATGGTGGAAGCTGTTCCCTGGTGTATATTGGTTTTATTTACCTCGATATTTGCTGTATACAGAGGATAGTTTTCTGTTAATGGTACAGCTGGATTATTAAAGGTAATATTTGTAATTTGATTGTTTTCATCTCTAGTTACTAGAATTAGATTTACTTTTTCCCAGTATGCAATGGCGCGCATAATATCTTTTTCGGTGTCTTCTAATTGATCTGCAATAGTAGAGATTGATAAATCGAATGTATTACTACTTAGACATCGGAGTAAATAAAGATAAACTTTTACATAAGCACCATTTGCAGTTGGCATATAGCTATCAATGAATATGTTTGAAATGATAGTAACGTCGTTGTTATGGTTTGTTCTTAATGATATGGTACTCATATACCCTCCTGATTAGACAATAAAAAATAGTATAAAAACATACATGCTTTATACTACTCTGTTGATAGTTACGATTATTATAGCACAGAAGAAAAATTAAGAAAATAGCGTAATTATAGAGCGGTTTCCAGAAAAAATCTACTGTGGATAATGTGGACAAAGTGGATAAAAATAAGTTAGAATTTGTAAAATAAAGGTGAATAACCTGTAGAGGCTATTTTTGCTGAAAAAAATAAGGGTTTTCTTATCAAAACTAGTTTGTGTAAAAATAAAAAAATCCACAACCTTTTTTCAAAAATAATGTTGATAAGATTGTGGATATTGTGGATAACTATTTTCCGAGTAAAGATTCACCGATAGAAACTACGTCTCCGGCACCCATTGTTATCAACAGATCACCGGTACTGTATTTTTCTAAAATAAAGTTCTCAATCTCATCAAAGCTTGGGAAGTAGTAAGCATCTTTCCCTTTTTCTTTTAATAAATTAAGAATGTCTTTTGAGGAAATATCCCCTGGATTTACTTCACGAGCCGCATAGATATCAGTTAATATTATATGATCTGCTGCTGAGAGTGCCTCTGCAAATTCAGGAAGAAATGCTTTCGTTCTTGTATACGTATGAGGTTGGAATACAACCCAGATACTTTTTGCAGGATAACGTCTTGCAGCTTCTAATGTTGCTTTGATTTCTGTTGGATGATGAGCATAATCGTCAATAATTGTAAGTTCTCCAATTTTTCCTTTATATTGGAAACGGCGGTCTGTTCCGCGGAATTCTTGTAAGCCTTGTTCAGCAATTGGGAACGGAATGTTCGTAATATAGCCAACGGCTAATGCGGCTAACGAGTTAGAAACATTATGTCTGCCGACTACAGATAAATGCATGCGGTGCTTGAATTCGCCATTTACATATAAATCATAGCAGCCGAAGCCATTTTCATCATATTTAATGTTATCTGCTGCAAAGAAATCTTTTTCTTTATTAAATCCGTATGTGATAACGTTACAAGTTAAATCACTTGTGATTTCTTCATAGTGATCAATTTCTCCATTAATGATTAACGTTCCATCTTCAGGAAGTCTATGTGCAAACTCTTTAAATGATGCACGGATATCATTGATGTCTTTAAAGAAGTCCATATGATCTTCTTCGATATTGAGGATAACGCTGATTTTTGGATTGAAATGTAAGAAGCTGTTTGTATATTCACAAGCTTCTGTTATGAAATTACCGCTTTTACCGATTCTTAAGTTTCCGTTGATTGCTTTTAAGATACCGCCAACAGAGATTGTTGGGTCCTTTTCACCAGCAAGAAAGATGTGAGATACCATACTAGTCGTTGTTGTTTTTCCGTGAGTTCCGGAAATTGCGATTGGAGTTTCATAATTTTTCATTACTTGGCCAACCATTTCTGCTCTAGGCATCATAGGGATTCCAAGCTCTTCCGCAGCAACGAATTCGGGATTATTTTTGCTAATTGCTGCTGTGTAAACAACTAAATCGATATTTTTAGTAATATTTTGAGCTCTTTGACCATATAATATATTAATGCCCATTGTTTCTAGGTGTTTTGTAATATTGCTTTCTTTCGCATCAGAACCGCTAATAGTAAAACCAGCACTATGTAACAGTTCGGCGAAACCACTCATACTAATTCCTCCTATGCCCATAAAATAAATGTGGCAAGGATGTTTAAAATCAATTTTATACATAATAGAGTACACGTCCTATTCTTATATTTTATATATGATATTATATTGTTATTATAACCATTTGTGTTTAAATTACAATATGATTTCTTTATATAAATGGATATGAAATGTTTATCTATGGAAAACAATATAAAATTGCTTATTAATAGGAATAAAAACCCAATTCGTATAAAGAAACTGAATAAAAAAATAGTCAAAAAGTATCCGTTTTTAGATGTTTTGACGGTGAGAATTGACAAATGAGTAAAATTTTAGCAATTTTTATTCACATTTTAGAAAAATGATGGTATAATAAATTTATTAAACAACAAGAGGTGATTGCATGATTAAAAAAGAAATGATAGCAATGCTGCTTGCGGGGGGACAAGGCTCAAGACTAGGTGTCTTGACAGCTCATGTTGCAAAACCTGCAGTCGCTTTTGGTGGAAAGTACAGAATTATCGATTTTCCTTTAAGTAATTGTATCAACTCAGGAGTTGATACCGTAGGAGTCTTAACTCAGTATCAACCATTAAGACTTAATACACACATTGGAATAGGTATTCCTTGGGATCTTGACCGTAATATTGGCGGTGTATCAATCCTTCCACCATATGAAAAGAGTACGAGTAGCGAATGGTATACTGGTACAGCAAACGCAATTTATCAAAATTTAGAATTTATGGAGTACTATAATCCAGAATATGTGTTAATATTAGGTGGGGACCATATTTATAAGATGGATTACGAAGTAATGTTGGAATTCCATAAAGCTAACAAGGCAGATGTTACTTTAGCAACAATACCAGTACCTATGGAAGAAGCATCAAGATTTGGTGTAGTAATTACAGATGAGAATAAGAGAATACAAGAGTTTGAAGAAAAACCAGAAAAGCCAAGAAGTAATTTAGCTTCTATGGGAATTTACATATTTAGTTGGAAAGTGCTAAAAGAAGCACTTATTACATTGAAAGATCAAAAGGGTTGTGACTTTGGTAAGCACATTATTCCATATTGTCATGAACGCGGAGATCGAATTTTTGCTTATGAATATAATGGTTATTGGAAAGATGTTGGAACGCTTGGTTCCTACTGGGAATCCAATATGGAATTAATTGATTTGGTTCCTGTATTTAATTTATATGAAGAATTCTGGAAGATTTACACAAAGAGTGATATTATACCACCACAATTTATTTCCAAGGATGCTGAGATTGATAAGGCAATCATTGGTGAAGGTACGGAAGTTTACGGAAAAGTAAGCAATTCTGTAATTGGTTCAGGTGTTATAATTGAGGAAGGCGTAGAGATTCGAGACTCTATTGTAATGAATGGAGTAAAAATTGGTAAGAATAGTGTTATTAATAAATCAATTATAGCCGATAATGTAATTGTTGGTGATGATGTACAGATGGGAATTGGTGAAGAACTACCTAATAGACTTCGTCCAGACATCTATGCATTTGGTCTTGTAACGGTTGGTGAAAATTCAGTAATTCCATCTGGCGTTAAAATTGGCAAGAATACTGCAATCTCAGGAAGGACAAGTCTTGAGGATTATAATGAGAAAACATTAGATAGCGGTGAAACACTAATAAAGGCAGGTGATCGATAATGCGAGCAATAGGAATTATTTTAGCAGGTGGTAACAGTAATAGAATGGGGAAATTAACAACCAGGAGAGCCATTGCTGCAATGCCAATTGCAGGTGGATATCGTAGTATCGATTTTGCTCTTAGTAATATGTCAAATTCCCATATTCAAAAAGTTGCAGTATTTACTCAATATAATGCCAAATCTTTAAATGAGCATTTGAACTCATCTAAATGGTGGGATTTTGGTCGTAAACAAGGTGGACTATTTGTATTTAATCCAACAATTACTGCAGATAATGGGTTCTGGTATAGAGGAACCGCAGATGCAATCGCTCAAAATATCAGTTTCTTAAAGAACAGCCATGAGCCATATGTTGTTATTGCATCTGGTGATGGAATTTATAAGCTAGACTATAACAAGGTTTTAGAATATCATATTAGTAAGAAAGCGGATATCACAATTGTTACAAAACGTGTTCCTGCAACAGAGGATTCTACTCGATTTGGATGTGTTCATGTAGATGTAGATAATCGTATTACTGATTTTGAGGAGAAGCCAATTGTTTCTAATGGAAATCTAGTTTCCTGCGGAATTTATATAATTCGAAGAAGACAATTAATTGAATTCTTAGAGCGAGCAGAAGAAGAAGAAAGATATGATTTTGTTCAGGATATCATTGTTCGTTATAAGAATGCAAAGAGAATATTCTCTTATGAATTTACAGATTATTGGAGCAATATTGCTACCATTGAATCATACTTTAAGACAAATATGGATTTCTTGAATAAGGATATTAGAGATTACTTCTTTAGGCAATATCCAGATGTATATTCAAGAATTGAGGATCTTCCTCCTGCAAAGTATAACTTAGGAAGCAAGGTTCAGAACAGCTTAATATCAAGTGGATGTATCGTAAACGGTGAAGTTTCGGATTCTATCTTGTTTAAGAAAGCATACATAGGTAATAACACAGTTATCAAAAACTCTATCATCTTAAATGATGTATTTATAGGGGATAACGCTTACATTGAAAATTGTATTGTGGAGAGTAGAGATACCATTCGAGCTAATTCGAGCTACATAGGCGAACCAGAACATGTACGTATTGTTGTGGAGCACAACGAAAGGTTTATTCTATAATTTACAATATAATATATATAAAAATTATAAGATACTATATCGCTAAAGGGGGTACCAATAATGCAGATTACTGACGTTAGAGTACGAAAGGTTGCCAAAGAAGGTAAAATGAAAGCCGTAGTTTCAATTACACTAGATAATGAATTTGTAGTTCATGATATCAAGGTTATTGAAGGCGAAAAAGGATTATTTATTGCTATGCCAAGTAGAAGAGCTGGTGATGGGGAATATCGTGATATTGCTCACCCAATTAATTCAGAAACTCGTGAGAAAATCCAAAAGATTATTATTGAGAAGTATGAAATCGCATTAGCAGAAAATGATTCTGAAGAGGAATAATAATCATCGTTTAGTTTATAGATTATACATCTAGAGAACTAACTATGATGGACAAGCAATTCTGAGAGAAGAGGACGTTCAATTATGGACATCCTCTTTTCTTTTTATCGAAGAGGGAACTTCTATTCAGAAGCCTTCCGTTCGATAAAAAGCATCCTGGAAAGCGGAGGCTGATTGCACACTCACCCGAAAAGAAAGATATCGTTGATACGATCGGGTTCAGAATGCTAAATACATATGAAAGATTAAAGGCTAGATCATTTTTATATATGTTAGGAGGAGCTATGAAAACTCTTGGAAAAATAGCAGTATTGCTTGGGACTATCGCACTTCTTACTTATATATTAATTGATAAATATCATGTGAATATGTATTTTACAAGCATGACTCAGGAAGAAAAACAGGATAATGATGAGAAGTTTATAGAACAGTTGCGTGAAGGCATGTTAAGCAGGGAGAGAACGATTGAATTATCTTATAAGGGTGATGCAGATACGGTGCATGAATTTGTAGGAGATGCAATTACAAAGGTATTTGAAATTGATGATGATCAAACAACTAGTGATTTTGATTATTTGAGGTATTGTTATTTGGGGACGGAAATTAAAATAAAGGGGTTCTTGGATACCTATAATGTGATTTATACATTTGAATATAATGAGACTAAGGAGCAGACTGAAATTGTTGATAAGAATATTAAGTCTGCGTTAAAAGTATTGAATATAGTAGATGAAACAGACTATGAGAAAATAAAAGCAATTCATAATTATATTATAAAAAACGCATCATATGATGTTAGAGTGGAGAAGAATTCAGCGTATGATAATTTGATTAATCGAAGTTCGGTTTGTCAGGGATACGCGTTGCTTACCTATAAGATGATGAAAGAGGCTGGAATTGACTGCAGAATAATAACTGGACAGGGAAAAGGAGTTAGCCATGCTTGGAATATTGTAAAACTGGATGGAAATTGGTACAACATAGATTGTACTTGGGATGATCCGGTTTCTTCAGATAAGAAGGAGCATTTAGAATATACTTATTTTTTAAAATCAAATAATGATTTTGGAGATCATGTTAGAGATAAAGAATTTAATACAGAGAGATTTAATGAGAGTTATAAAATGGCAGATATCTCTTATTGATAAAATCGTACTAATTATGTATTATTAGTAAGGATATTGTTTATTATCTAACAATTAAATATAAAAGAGCATCATTCTATAAGAACGATGCTCTTTTTACGTAGTTTTAGAGAATTTAGCATAAAAATGTGAGACTATATTCTTATAAGAAGAGATTTTGTTATATGTATAAGAAATAATTCAATGAAAAGATTGAAAAATAATAGAAATTCTTACGTTTCTGTGATAAAATTAACTTTGTGACCAAATAATAGACAAAATTCTCTATTTTTTGGGTGGTTTCATCAAAAAATGATTGAAACTGCCAATATAAAATATTATTGAAGAAAGAAAGAGGGATTACAATGCGTAGGGCAACTTTTAAAGGCGGCGTTCGTCCTTATAATGGCAAAGACATTACAAAGGATCAAGCAATCCAAGTAATCATGCCAACAGGTGATTTAGTGTATCCTTTATCACAACATATTGGTGCGCCATCCACTCCTGTAGTAGCTGTAGGTGACCAAGTACTAGTTGGTCAAGTTATTGCTGAAGCTTCAAGTGCTGTATCAGCCAATATTTGCTGTTCCGTATCAGGTAAAGTAAAAGCAATCGAAAAACGTTTAACTAATAATGGAAACATGATTGAATCTATTGTTGTTGAAAATGACGGTGAATATAAAACAATTGATGGTCTTGGTGAAAAGCGTGATTACACGAAATTAAGCAAAGAAGAAATTCGTACAATTGTAAAAGAAGCAGGTATCGTTGGTTTAGGCGGTGCTGGTTTCCCAACAAGTCTTAAAATTACACCAGCAGATGACAATAGTATCGAATATGTTATCGTAAATGGTGCAGAATGCGAACCTTACTTAACAACAGATTATCGTTTAATGCTCGAAGAAACTGAAAAGTTAATCGGTGGTCTTAAAATTGTATTATCATTATTCCCAAATGCAAAAGGAATTATTGCAATTGAAGATAATAAAGCAGAAGCAATTGAAGTTCTTAAGAAAGCAACTGAGAGCGAAGCTAACATTGAGGTAAAAGTTTTAAAATCTAAATATCCTCAAGGTGGAGAGCGTACTTTAATCTATGCAACAACTGGTCGCAAGATTAATTCTACTATGCTTCCTGCAGATGTAGGTTGTATTGTTAACAACGTGTTTACATTAGTTTCTATCTATGATGCAGTATGCGAAAGCACTCCATTAATCCGTAGAGTAATCACTGTTACTGGTGACTGTGTTGCAAACCCAGGTAACTTCAGTGTAAGAACTGGTATGAACTGTGATGAAATTATCGAAGCTGCAGGCGGATTTACAGAACAACCTGAAAAGATCATCTCTGGTGGTCCAATGATGGGAGTTTCATTAGTAAGTACTAATGTGCCTGTTACAAAAATTTCATCTGCATTAGTAGCATTCAAAAAAGATATTGTTGCAGAAGTTGAAACAAGCAATTGTATTCACTGTGCAAAATGTGTAAGTGCATGTCCAAGTGGATTAGTTCCAGCAATGCTTAACCAAGCTGTAAAACGTAACGATATGGAACGTTTTGAAGCGTTAAATGGTTTAGAATGTACTGAATGTGGTTCTTGTAGCTATGTATGTCCAGCAAAAATCCAACTTACTCAAGCATTTAAAGGTGCTAAGAAAAGAGTTATGGATGCTAAGAAAAAAGAGAAATAAATAAAAGAGAGGTGCAAACTGTGAGCAATTTATTACATGTGTCTTCATCCCCTCACGTTAGAAGTCAAAGTTCTACAACAACAATTATGGCTGATGTTGTAATCGCTTTAATTCCTGCAACAGCATGGGGTGTATATAGAAATGGATGGCATGCATTCTGGTTAGTTATGGCATGTATCTTAACATCTGTAGCAACAGAATATGTATATCAAAAATTAATGAAAAAACCAGTAACTATTCACGATTTAAGTGCAATGGTAACAGGTATCTTATTAGCACTTAACCTTCCTCAGACGTTCCCAATTTGGATGGCGGTTGTAGGTAGTGTATTTGCTGTATTAGTAGTAAAACAAGTATTTGGTGGTATTGGCCAAAACTTTATGAATCCTGCATTAGCAGCTAGATGTTTCTTATTAATTTCATTTGGTTCACAAATGACTAGTTATGCAGTTGATACTGTATCAGGTGCAACTCCACTTGCATTAATTAAAAATGGTGCGTCAGACGCTTCCGTTCAAACAATTCTTGCTGGTGACAAATTAGCGTTAAAAGATTTATTCCTTGGTAACATCGGTGGATGTATTGGTGAAGTAAGTACTCTTATGATCTTAATTGGTGCTGCTTACCTATTAATCCGTAAAGTAATCTCTTGGAAAACTCCTGTTATGTATTTATTAACATTTACAATTTTCATGGGATTATTCGCAGGTCGTGGATTTGACATGACTTACCTTGCTGCTGAACTTTGCACAGGTGGTATCATGTTAGGTGCATTCTTCATGGCAACTGATTATACAACAAGCCCAATTACTCCAAATGGTAAATTATTATATGGTGTAGTTCTTGGTCTTGTAACTGGTATCTTCAGAATTTGGAGCGGTTCTGCAGAAGGCGTTTCTTACGCAATCATCTTCTGTAACTTATTAGTTCCATTAATCGAAAAAGTAACAGTTCCTACTGCATTTGGAAAGGGGAGAGTTAAGAATGTCAGCAAATAATCAAAACACAACTATTAAAGATACAATTGCCTTATTCTTAATTACCTTAGTAGCAGGTTTAGCATTAGGTTTTGTATTTAAAATTACAGAAGGGCCAATTCAAGCCCTTAAAGATGCTGAAAAAGCAGAAGCTTATCAAGCAGTATATTCAGAAGCAGCAAAATTCTCTGAAATCGATGGTTTCGCAGATGTAGCTGAAACTTCTAAAGAAATTTTAGCAGGCCAAGGCCTTACAAACACTGTAATCAATGAAGTATTAGAAGCTCGTTCTTCTAGTGATGAAGTTATTGGATACGTATTTAACGTAACTAATGGCGAAGGTTACGGTGGTGAAGTTCCTATTACAATCGGTGTTGCAAAAGATGGTACAATCAATGCAATCGAAGTATTAGCAAACTCTGAAACTTCAGGTTTCGGTTCTAGAGCAAGTGAACCAGAATTCAAGGATCAATTCAAAGGTATTAAAGCAGAACAAATCCAGTTCACAAAAACAGGTAAATCTGCAGATAACGAAGTTGATGCAGTTTCTGGTGCAACTAAAACAACTACAGCTGTAACAAAAGATGTAAACGCAGCATTATACTACGTTTACAACGTATTACAATAATAAGGAGGTAATAAAATGACAAAGAACATTGAACGTTTATTTAATGGTATTATCAAAGAAAACCCAACCTTTGTCCTAATGTTAGGTATGTGTCCTACATTAGCAGTTACTTCCTCAGCAAGTAATGGTTTAGGTATGGGTCTTACGACTACAGCAGTATTAATTATGTCCAACTTCGTAATTTCTGCGATGCGTAACATTATCCCAACAAAAGTTAGAATTCCAGCATTTATCGTAATTGTTGCAACATTAGTTACAATGGTGCAATTATTATTACAAGCATATATCCCAGCTTTAAATGATAGCTTAGGTATCTATATTCCGTTAATCGTTGTTAACTGTATCATCTTAGGTCGTGCAGAATCTTACGCATCTAAAAATGGTCCAATTAACTCCATCTTCGATGGTATCGGTATGGGTCTTGGTTTCACATTAGGTTTAACTTCTATCGGTATCTTCCGTGAGTTAATCGGTAATGGTGCAATCTTCGGTCATACAATCTCTTTCATCGCTGATTACAAAATCGGAATCTTTACAGCAGCTCCAGGTGCGTTCTTCGTATTAGCTGCATTAACAGCTCTTCAAAATAAATTTAAAGCACCATGTGCTACAAACAAACCAGGTAAAAGCGAAATCGCTTGTGGTGGTAACTGTGGTTCTTGTTCCGGAGATACTTGCAAAGGTAACAAGGATTTAATCGAAGCTGAACAAATTGCGGCGCAAGCAGAAAAAGTTAGATTAGCTAAAGAAGCTGCTGCTGCAAAAGCGAAAGCAAAAGCGGAAGCAGAAGCAAAAGCTGCAGCTGAAGCTGAAGCGAATAAATAGGAGGATTGATTTAGATGAAAACACTTATTCTGTTAATTATAACAACATCATTAGTTAATAACGTTGTACTAAGTCAATTCTTAGGTTTATGTCCATTCTTAGGTGTATCTAAGAAGACTTCTACAGCAGCTGGTATGGGTGGAGCAGTAATCTTCGTTATTACAATTGCATCCGCTGCAACTAGCCTTATTAACACATTTATTTTAGAAAAATTAAACGTAACATTCTTACAAACAATTGTATTTATCTTAGTTATTGCAACATTAGTACAATTAGTTGAAATGTTCTTAAAGAAATCTAGTCCTGCATTATACAATTCTTTAGGTGTGTTCTTACCACTGATCACAACTAACTGTGCAGTATTAGGTACAGCTCTTACAAACGTTCAAAATAGCTACGGTGTATTAGAAAGTACAATTGCTGGTTTAGGTACAGCTGTTGGTTTCTTCATCTCTATCGTAATTATGGCTGGCGTTCGTGAAAAAATCGAATACAACGATGTATCTGAATCTTTCAAAGGTTCACCAATCGTTTTAATTACAGCAGGACTTATGGCAATCGCATTCTACGGTTTTGCATCATTAAGTTTTTAATTTAAGGAGGAGACGAAGATGGAATTTATCTTAGGTATAGTTTTAGCTGCCGTAATCGTTGGTGTTACGGGATTATTAATCGGTCTACTTCTTGGATTTGCTGGTGAAAAATTCAAAGTTGAAGTTGACGAAAAAGAAGTTTTAGTTCGTGATGTATTACCGGGTAACAACTGTGGTGGTTGTGGATATGCTGGTTGTGATGCTTTAGCAAAAGCAATCGCAGCTGGTGAAGCTCCAGTTAACGGATGTCCAGTTGGTGGTTCACCTGTAAGTGAACAAATCGGAGAAATCATGGGTGTATCTGCAGATGCATCTGCGAAAAAAGTTGCATTTGTTAAATGTGCAGGTACTTGCGACAAAGCAAAAGACAAAGATGTATACTACGGTATCCAAGATTGTAACGCTGCTATGAGCGTACCTGGAACTGGTAGCAAATCTTGTTCTTATGGTTGTTTAGGATATGGTTCTTGTGTAAAAGCATGTCCATTCGATGCAATCCATATTGTAGAAGGTATTGCTAAGGTTGATAAAGAAAAATGTGTTGCTTGTGGTAAATGTGTTGTTACATGTCCAAAGCAATTAATCGAGTTAACAGCTTATGATGCAGAGTACTTAGTACGCTGTAAATCAGAAGATAAAGGTAAAGCAGTAAAAGATAACTGTTCTGCTGGATGTATCGGATGTGGTATGTGTCAACGTGCATGTGAATTCGATGCTGTTCACGTAACAAATAATCTTGCTTACATTGACCAAGATAAGTGCCAAAAATGTGGTGCTTGTGCTGCGAAATGTCCTACAAAAGTTATTCGCGATATGCTTTAATTTTTTAAGAGGAATGGAAAAGAAATTTTCCATTCCTCTTTTTTGATTTTATAGGAAGTTGCGTTGCAATCCACGTCGGCGTTGCAAAGTGTCGAAGACACTTTGTTCTACGAACAAGTAGTTAAGTGAATGCAGTATGTTTCTTGTCATTACATAAATAATTAGAAAAAGGTTTCTGAATTACCTTATTTTCATATCTGTATTTTCTGATTGTATCGGAAACAATAGTAATAAATGGCTGTATGGAGATAGAGGTGAAGAAATGAAGTTTCATAGCACAATTGCGAAAAATATATTTATGTTTCTGTTGGGTGGGTTTTGCTACGGATGTATTGAAATGCTTTATAAGGGGAATACACATATTTCAATGATCATTGCAGGAGGAATTTGTTTTTTTGTAATTGGGCAGCTTAATCGATGGAGAGGAAATCCTTCTTTATTGGGTGAAATGGTAGTTTCTGCGCTAGTCATTACTGCTGTTGAGTTTATCACTGGTCTTATTGTAAATGTATGGTTGGATTTGTATGTATGGGATTACTCTGGACTTCCTTATAACGTTATGGGCCAGATCTGTTTGTTGTTTTCGGTATTATGGTTTCTATTATCTCTAGTGGCGATTTTATTCGATGATGCAATTCGCTATTTTTTATTAGGTGAGCCGAAACGGCACTATCATTTACTTTGAGAACGAGATGAATCGGGAAAAAAAGAATGCATATAGTAAATTATTATAATTATTTGGAATATAATATTGAATGATGGGAGTTTCAGCTATATAATAATTTAAGATTAGGTAAAATGAGAGAATATGGGAAAAGGTGGTGTTTGGGTTGGCTACAATTAAAGAGCTCTCTTTGAAATGTGGTGTATCTATTTCCACAGTCAGCAAGGCTTTGAATGGTTACCGTGACATTAGTGAGGAGACAAAACAGAGGGTATTAAAGACAGCAATGGAAATTGGCTATTTATCTGATAGTAGTATAAAGATGTTAAAGAAAAAAAAGACATGTAATATTGGAGTATTATATAGAGATTCCTCAAATCAAGATTTAAGAAATGAGTATTTCGCATACATATTGGCTTCTTTTAAGGAAAAGGCAGCAAAAGAGGGATATGATATTACATTTATAGAGCATAATATCGGAAATAAGAAGATGACATACTTAGAACATTGCAGAAGCCGTAATTTTGACGGAGTATGTATTGTTTGTGCAGAATTTAGTGATCCTGAGGTATTGGAGTTGGTAAATAGTGATTTTCCTGTGGTAACAGTTGATCATGTCTTTAATGAGGCAATTTCGGTGATGTCTGATAATATACAGGGTATGACACAGTTAATTGAATATATTGTTGGTCAGGGACATGAGAAAATTGCTTATATTTATGGTACAAAGTCAAGTGTTACTCATAATCGATTAGTTAGCTTTAATAATGTATTAAGTGAATATCAGATTCGTATTCCTGATGACTACTATAAAGAAGGAATTTATCGAAGTGTAACAAAGACGGAAGAGTTAACGGAAGAATTGTTGCGATTACCTTCTCCTCCAACATGTATTATTGTTCCGGATGACTACTCTGCATTTGGTGCAATGAATGCAATCCATAAACTTGGACTTACAATTCCGGATGATATTTCTATAGCAGCGTATGATGGCATATTGGCAGGACAGGCGCTGGAGCCAAAACTGACAACCATTAAGCAGGATGTAGATAAAATTGGTGCGGAAGCTGCAAAGCAATTAATTGACTTAATTGAAAATCCTATGGGGACTTCTCTTGATAACATCTATTTAAAAGGCCAACTTGTAAAAGGTGGATCAGTAAAGAAGTTAAAGTAACATAGGAGTATATGGGACTATTCTAATATTGATGATGCTATTCGTCTATGCTATCATAAAATGTGGAGTATAGTTTTAGAAACCAAATGAATTTGGGAGGACTGGCATAATGAGGCTTGTTTCGACATCAATGTTAAGACCTGATATGATTTTAGCGAAGTCAGTGTATCATAGAGACTGCCTTATACTGAAGGCTGGACAGAAAGACCTGATGAGATACATTCCTAATCTTCATAACATGGGGATTGAATATATTTATATAGAGGATGATAAGAGTCAGGGGATCAAAATTCCTGATGTAATATCGGAAGAGACAAGGGTTAAGTGCAAATCAGTCTTACGAGATACAATAGAGAAAGTATCCAGTCAGGAATTGGATGAGGCTGGGGAATTAGGAAAGACAATTAATGCGATCTTAGATGAGATCTTATATAATAAAGATGTGCAAATCAGTCTTAATGATATATGCGCAACAGATGATTACACATTTTCACATTCAGTTAGTGCAACCGTCTATTCGCTTCTTTTAGCAACAAAGCTTAATTATAGTAGGAGCATGCTGGAGAAGCTGGCAATCGGAACGTTACTACATGATGTGGGGAAGGTTTTATTAGATAAAGAGATCTTATTTAAACAAGATGAACTTACAAATGAAGAATATGAATATGTAAAGCAACATACGGTATTCGGATATGAAATGTTAAGAAAATGTGTATGTATTACGGAGCTCTCAAGAATTATTGCATTATCACATCATGAACGAATGGATGGAAGTGGTTACCCGAAAGGCGTGAAAGCTTCAGAACTTCATGAGTTTGCTCGAATTGTAGCAATTGCAGATGTGTATGATGCATTAACAACAGATCGATGTTATCGAAAAAAGTGGTCGAATGAAAGAGCAGTTAATTATTTAATGAAATATGCAGGTACATTGTTTGATACAGACCTAGTTCGTGTGTTTATTCAAGCGGTTGCAATTTATCCCAATGGCTCTATTGTCCGTTTATCCAATGGACATTATGGTGTAATAAAAAGTCAGAATAAAAATATGCCAAGACGACCGATTGTTCGCATATTTGCGGATGAAAAACAGCAGGATATTGATATGTATGAGATTGATTTACTAGAGAACTTATCCATTACCATTATGGAAGGTGAATTAGAACTTAACGATGATATATCATTTTAAAGAATAAATAGTATTTGAGGATGAGGGCATTACATGTATAAAGTACTAGTGGCAGAGAAAGATTTTGGCTCAGCCAAACAAATAACGTCACTTATTGAAGAGAAAATTCAGGATGCCAAAGTAGTGGCAGTTACAAATAGTGGGAATGATACAATCGTAGATACGATTAATAGTGAACCAGATTTGATCCTGATTGGAATTGAAATAGCAGGTATGAATGGGATTGAGACAGTAAGAAAGATAAGAAGGTTTAATAAAAGCGTTCGAATTATAATTGTATCAGCCTATGATTACTTTGAGTTTGCAAGAGAGGCCATGCTTCTTGGAGTAAATGATTATATATTAAAGCCAATTAATGAAGCTGATTTAGCAAAGGCAATAGAAAGAGAATTGCAAGCAGTTAAAGAAGAAGATGATATTGAGAGAGAATATAAGGATGAGGAAAGCCAGTATTCTAATGCATTACGTTTTGTAGAGCAGCATTTTATATTTTCGATCACTTATAATATGAGAGTTGATATTGAAAGTAATCAGTATCAGAAATTACTGGGCATTGGACCTAAAGGTTATATAATGAGCGTTTCTGTAGAACCTAATGTATTAAATAAGCATTGGAATATGGAAAAGGCTGCAGGCAGGATTTATCGTAGGCTAAAAGATGTGGTAAATGTACATTCTTGTTGCGCAGTTGGGCCTAGAATGCTAAATCGTTATATAGTTTATGTTGCTTCGGATAAAGAAAGAGATAGTAAAGAAGCACAGGTAGAGTCTGTAACACTTGCTAAAGAGGTATTAAGGGCGTTAAAGGATACTTTTGATTTAGAGGTTAAGATTGCCATTGGTGGAGTAAGAAGTATTGCGAATATACATGATAGTTATCTTGAGATGCTTCGAAGTTGTCGTTATGATATTGATAATCCAATCATCTATTATAAAGAGGTTCGATATAAATATAATATGAAGGAAACCTATATGGAACTAACCGATCAGTTGATCGATAGCATCAAGTACAATAGATGTAATGAGGAAGAGAATTTAGCAAGTATTTTAGAACTCCTTCGTCCGATGCAAGTTACAGAGAGGCTTACTACAATAATAGAAGTGCTTGTGAGCATTTCTTATGCATTTCGTAAAGAACTTAAGAATCAGGATATCTATTATGATTATTTAAAGCAGTGTGACAAGCTTATGTATTTATCCATTGAAGAGCAAGAAGCGTGGGCATATCGTAGGCTTCATACAATGATTAAACTGATGCGCTCTGGAAAGAAGGCAAGGGGATCGAGTGTAGTTACAATAGCGATGGAATATATACAAAAGAATTACACCCAGGAAATATCATTAAGTGAAATATCGCAGTATGTAGGTTTGAGTCCGCAGCATTTCAGTAAGATCTTTAAGGAGACCACTAACTATAGTTATGTTGAATGGGTAAATGATCTGAGGATTGGGAAGGCACAGGAGATTATGAAGCAAGAGGATTGTACCATCAAAGAAGTTTGTTTCTTAGTTGGATTTCAGGATCCGAATTATTTTAGTCGAATTTTTAAAAAACGTGTTGGAATATCTCCGACCGAATATGCGAAGGAACGTGCAGTATAACCATAGCTTGTCTAATAAATATGACTGTTATGGTTATATTTATATGTATAAAATTTGATTTGTTGGAAATAATAATATATTGGTATTTTTAGAACTATATTGTATAGTTAATAAGAACATAATATGAAGAAAAAAGAATTAAAACTTTTTAGCTCTTTATGTGGTTTATCTTATGTAAAATACTTGAAAAACAGATAAAAGATATTGACGTGTTAGGCAGATTATGATATTCTAGACTAGCGATGGAAGAGGTCTTTTTTTTTATGCCTAAAAATCAATATTAACACGAGAAAAGCAATAACACAATAAGAATTTATAGCGGAGGTGGAAGCTGTGCGCGTAAAAATTACATTAGCTTGTACAGAATGTAAACAACGTAACTACAATATGACTAAAGAGAAAAAAGCTCATCCAGATAGAATGGAAACTAAGAAATATTGTAAATTCTGTAAATCACACACTTTACACAAGGAAACTAAATAGTTAGATTTGTATAGGCAATAGGTAATTCTATTGAACATTGTGAGCGGATATACGCGATAAAAGTTGTATAGAAGCGGGAAGGAATGTGAAAAGATATGGGAGATACTGTCAATAAAATGGACGCTACTCAAAAACAAAGTTTTTGGAAATCCTTAAAGTCTGAATTTAAGAAGATTACTTGGCCTGATAGAGAATCACTAATCAAACAAACAGTCGCAGTATGTGTAATTACTGTAATACTTGGAGCACTAATAGCAGGAGTTGATTCGGTTTATAAAATCGGCATTAACTGGCTGCTTAACTTATAGGTGATAAGATGGCAGAAGCAAATTGGTATGTTGTGCATACTTATTCCGGATACGAGAATAAAG